>UQTD01000003.1 GCA_900543845.1 uncultured Collinsella sp. | reverse complement strand
CCCTCCCTCGATCATGTTGTTGGTCGACGGCAGCGGGCCGGCCTTGGCCAGGGCGGGGTCGAGGTAGGTGAACAGCGTCCCCGCCGACACCAGCGACGACAGCGACGAGCGCGCCCGCCTCAGCCTCTCGTGGGTGTAGACCCTCCTGCCGTCCACCACGGTCCTGTCCTCCAGGAAGTCGGCCCAGAACCCGCACCAGTCGAGGTAGCGCTCGACCCAGAGCTCGGCCTGGTGCAGCGTCTCGATGCCCATGAGGTCGCGCGCGATGAGGTAGAGCTCGCGCCCCGCCTGGAGCTTCGGCCGCGTCGTCGTGTAGCGCTTGACCTGCGAGAAGGCGTGGAAGGTGCACCTCTGGACCCTGGTGCGCGGCCAGGTCTCGCGCACGGCCTTGGCGAACCCGCTCCCGCCGTCGGTGACGACCACCTCGGGCGCCGGGATCGGCGCCATGAGGGCCGACCAAGCCCTCGAGCTCTCCGACCTCGCCATGTACCAGGAGACCACCCTCTCGCCGCTGCAGCATATGAGCACCACGAGGTCGCGCGCGACCCAGATCCCGTCGACGTAGAGCACGCGGTGCAGCTCGCCGTCGGGGACGGGCATGGGCCAGACCTCCCAGAACTCGGCCGTCCTGCGCCTGAAGGACCGTCCGCCGCCCGGCATCGCCGCCTGGGAGTCCTTGGAGAGGAGCCACCCGAGGAACTCGTCCAGCCTTGCCGCCGTGTCGTCGTACCTCACCGTCGTCGACGCGCCGCAGGCCGTGCACCTCCACCGCTGGGACCCCGATGAGGTCCTGCCGTTGCGCTTGGTCCGACCGCCGCAGTAGGGGCAATAAACGGCCTTCATGGGCACCTCTTCCGAAAGGGTATTTAACGGTTCCGGAAAAGGTTATCTACCTGCGGGAACGATAGGCAACCGGACACACATTCTGTCCGAGCGGTTAAAAGCGGGCACGGAATTTAAACGGCTGAAAAAGGGGCATCGACCTGCGCCGATGCCCCCAACGTGGACACACATTTTGTCCTATAAGCCAAAAGGCGGCGCCCATAACGGACGCCGCCCCATACACATATGTGCCAAGATTGCAGGTCAGCCATGTCCCTCCACCAAGTTGCGGTGAAATAGTTCCTGCTTGTCGGCTATTTGGCCTCAAGCAGGAACTATTTCACCGCAACTTCTACAGAGTGTCTAGCGGTTGCGTTCCTTGAGGGCGCGGTCAATCTCGCGCTGAACGTCGCGCTTGGCCATATCCTCGCGCTTGTCGTAAAGCTTCTTGCCGCGGCCTAGGCCCAGCAGCAGCTTTACACGGCCGTCGGTATTAAAGTAGAGCTCCAGCGGCACCAGGGCATAGCCGCGATTACGCAGCTTACCGTCAAGAAAATCAATCTCCTTGCGGTGCAGCAGCAGACGACGGCGGCGATCAGGGTCGCGGTTCCACACGCCACCATGGCTATAAGGGTGAATATGCAGGCCCACGAGCCAGCACTCGCCGCCACGAATCAGTGCAAAGGTGTCGGTGATCTGGCACGCGCGCTCGCGAATCGACTTGACCTCGGTACCGCTCAGTTCGATGCCGCACTCAAAGGTCTCATCGATAAAGTACTCGTGATGCGCCAAGCGATTCTTGGAGATGAGCTTGCGCTCGCGCTTACTGGGCATCGCCGGCCTCCTTGGCGCCATCGGAACCCTTGCCCGCAGCATCGCGCTTTGCCTTGCGCTCAGCATTGAGCTCGGCGTCGCTCTCGCGCACCAGTTTGATAATCGCCGCGCAGGCCTCCTCGCCCACCAAGTCGCGAGCACGCACCGTCAGGCGCGTCGCCTCCTGCTTGTCGCCGTCGCTTGCAGCATCGGTCGCGCACATAATCAGGCAGATGGCAATCTCGGCCGAAGGCGAGGTCGGCACGCCCTGCAGGGCCAATTCACCCATCACGTGGTCGTCGCTCTCATCGGCGGCATCCGGATAGGTGGTATGGATCTTGTTGAGCAGGCGCGTCGTATGCGCATCGCCAGGGGCCAAGCGCAGCGCCAGACGCGCGCAACCCACGGCCGCCGAGATGTTCTCGGTCTCGGGCTCAAGGAAATACTGGCCCAAGTTGGCGTAAGCGCGGGCGGCGCACTTGCCGTCGCTCGCACGCTCCAGTACCGAAAACGAGAGCGATGCCCATTCCTGCTTGTCCTCGAGTGCGCGGAACAGCTCAGCCAGGTCCAAGCGATAGTTGCAGTTCATGGGGTCCCAACGCACAGCCTGCATCAGGGCATTACGAGCGCTCACATAATCCTGCTGGCGAATGTAGGCAAACGCCATGTCAGAATACAGGCGGTCAAACGGCACCTCGACCTGCACGAGCTCGCGCGGATCCTTCTCCACGCGGCGATAGGCCAAGCGCTCAAACTTGCTATCGAAGCTAAAGTATTGGCGCTTCTCCTCCGTCTTGCACTCGGCGTCGATATACTCCTCGGCGAGCTCCACCAGGCGCTCCAACAGCGGCGTCGCCGTAGCCAGGTCGCCCTGCGCCAGATAGTTCTCGGCATACGTGATGTCTTGCAAGCTGATGGGCAGATCCATGGCTACTCCTCGATCTGAGCGAAACACGGCAGACGCCGTATATACGGTCGATACACAAAACCCGGGTCTCTTGCGAGGCCCGGGCATTCATTTGTGGGTAGCCCGTACCAGATTCGAACTGGTGATCTCCGCCTTGAGAGGGCGGCGTCCTAAACCGCTAGACGAACGGGCCATATGTAGCAAATGCAATGGCTGGGATGGAGGGAGTCGAACCCCCATTGACGGAACCAGAATCCGCTGTCCTGCCATTAGACGACATCCCAATGACTGCATTGCTGCGCTCGGCTGTGCCTTTGCGCAAGAAAGAAATATACGGGAAGTCACGCCATGACGCAAGCCCCAATTTTGACTTTTTTGAAATTCGGTCAAATTGGCCTAATTTCGTCCAACCCGTGAAGGACCTGTGAAGCCGACCGCCATACACGAAGGGCAAAACGCCGCGAGCGGTAGCCGTCAACCGTTGGCAGATTCTACCGCGAAAACGATAGCACCAGGCAACACAATCGAAGTATCAATGATCGCGTAGATATCGAGGCGCCATGGACGAAGAGCTTGATTACCTATGGGAGACCCTAGGCCTCGAGATTACTGCTGACCTTTGGCCCGAACGGGACAAAATCCATCCCACACTGCGCCCCGCCATCACGGTGATGCAGGCAAACTACCGCCGCACCTCATTTTTGATCATGCGGACGTCATGGCATGCGGCGCTCCCCGACCTCAAGCGCATCCAGGCAAGCCTCGTCGAGCTGTCCGGCATGCCGACCGTCATATCCGAGACGAACCTGGAACGGCGGCAGCGCGAGCGCCTGCAGCGGCAACGGATTCCGTTTATCTGCCCCGGCATTCAGGCATACCTGCCCTTTATGGACGAAGAGTACTGGAGTGATACGCCCGACAAGCACGTAAAGATCTACGACCCACACGAATGGGCGCAGCTGGAGGACTGACTGGGGCAGGCCCGCCGGCGGAAAGTGCGTCCCAGATTTCAAGCTCAAACTGGTCCCCACTTTCCCGTAGAGCCCTCAACCGGAAACCGTGTCCCAGAATCAGCGCTCGAAACGGGATGTCATTTCCGATAGAGCGCTCAACCGGAAAGCACATCCCGGAATCAACGCTCGAAACGGGACGCACTTTCCGCAGCCGCTACAGCAACGCCTCGGTCCAAGCCGCTTCCCTAAAGCCGGGGATCGCAAAGTCGTCGCCCACCAGCAGCGGGCGCTTAACCAGCATGCCGTCAGTCGCCAGCAGCTCGCAGCATTCCTGGTCCGTCATACCTGCATCCAGGCGAGCCTTCAGGCCCAGCTCTCGATATTTCATGCCCGACGAGTTAAAGAAGCGTCGCAGCGGCAGCCCCGAACGAGCAATCCAGGTCGCAAGTTCATCGGCCGTGGGATTGTCCGTAACGATATCGCGGTCGATATACTCAACCCCATGTTCGTCCAGCCATGCCTTGGCCTTTTTACAGGTCGAGCACTTGGGATATTCAACAAACAGTACGGTCATGGGAATCCTCCGAACATAGATCGGCCAACGCAGGTACACACCATACGAGGCGCTTCGCATGATGGGGCAATTGTAGCCCACGGGTCACACGCTAAACGAAGCGTACCCCGAATCCGCGTTTGATGAACGGCAACAGCTCCATTGCCTCGGGAGTGATATGGCCTGCAACGTTCATGCGCTCGTCGCCGGAAAGATCGACCCGCGCAATCTCAAGCTCGCCTTCGTAGCGCCCATAGCCGCTATTGCTCACAGCGATCGACCCCGCCTTTCGCGACAGGCCGGCACCGGTATCCGTCGGCACGGAATCCGGCTTAAGCGTCGTGCGCGACTCCTGAGACCTAAAGACGAGGGCGCTCGAATCGGGCCGGTCGTGATGAATCTGCCCACGTACATAGGCATAGCCGGACTCAAGCTCGCATTGCACATCCACGTATCCGGCAGAAACTTGAGCAAACTGTGCCCAACCCGCTTCGGAAAGATCGGGGTCGCCGACCAAAACAATGTCGCAATCGGCGCCATGTGCGAGCTCAAGCATGTTGAGGGCAACCTTTGACGCGCGACCGCGCTGCGCCTCAACCGTCGGCAGTCCCTCGAATACCGGCCCGCGAACGTTGGCATCACCCGGCACAAAAGCCATGATTTCAAAGCCAAGCGCCGCAAGACGAAGATTCGTCCGAGCAATGTCCTCCAGAGCTAAACCGGTATAAGGCTTGGGATAAAAATTGTGGCAGGTGGCAAAACGAGTCACATCGGCACCGGCTTCTCGCCACGATGCGATTTCATCAGAACTCACCGTCGATGCATTAACCACAATGCGAAATACACCGGACAGCTCCGCGACCCGCTGGGCACTAAAGCCATAATCCAAGCGCAGGTACTCCAGTCCCAGATCACGCAAGTCCTCCATGCGCTCAAGGCCCAGCAAATCGCATGTGCGCGGCCCCACATCGGCAATGAGCGCAATACCGCGAGCGGAAAGCAGCGACAGCACCTGGCGAACCTTATCGGCATACGCCGCTCCCCCATCCTCGGGAATATGCAGCGAGGTAAACGCATAGCGTGCACCCGCCGCGGCACCACGCTCAATCGTCCGCTCGATATCCTGCAGAGGGCTGGAAAGATAAATTGAAATACCCGTTTTCACGCTTCAACGCTCCTTTAAAAAGGCCGGCGGAGCAGTTAGCCCCGCCGGCACAACCATAGCATCAAGAGATCTGCGGCACGTCAAGACGCTCGAATGACATGGCGCGCAGCATCAGGCTACTCGCCAAAGAACTCGTTGATCTTCTGCTCGTCGACGCCGAAGAACCACGTCAGGACAAAGCCGGCGGCATAGGCAAGCAGCATAGCGGCAACGTAGCCGAGCTGCTGACCAGGAACGACGATCAACAGGCCAAACAGACCGGAAACGCCCTGAGAAACCGTGCCGATGTGAAGCAGCGCCGCGAGCGCGCCGCCAAATCCAGCACCCAGGCAGGCCGTCACAAACGGACGAACGAGCGGCAGCGTAACGGCATACATCAGAGGCTCGCCCACACCCAGGATTCCAACGGGAATGGACTCTGCGACGTACTTCTTGAGCTTGGCGTTCTTGGTCTTAAAGTACAGTGCCAGACCGGCACCGACCTGGCCGCCGCCAGCCATCATAAGGATGGGCAGCAGGTAGTTGATGCCCTTGGTAGCGCCGTCGGGATCGTTGAGCATAGCGTGGATCGGCGTGAGTGCCTGATGCAGGCCGACGGACACCAGAGGCAAGAAGCCTGCCGACAGGATATAGCCGCCCAGGACGCCCAGCTTCTCGAAGATAAAGGTGAGGACGCTAAAGATGGCAGTCGTCAGCCATGCGCCAACCGGCTGGATGACGAGCATCAGAGCAAAGGCGCCGATGATGAGCACCAGCAGCGGGGACAAGAACGTGTCGAGTGCGTTGGGCATAACCTTGCGAATCTGACGCTCCATCCAGGCAAAAAATGCGCCAGCGATGAGAGCCGCGATCATGCCGCCCGCTGCGGGGTTGTACTGCGCACTGGTGAGGGGCAGCAGAATGGCAGTGGCAGGATCAGCCGCGCCAGGCGCAAGCAGGGGCATGGCACTGTTGGCGATACACATCATGCCGGCGATGCCGCCCAGCGCAGCGGAGCCGCCAAACTCACGTGCCGCGTTATAGCCCACCAAGATGGGCAGATAGGCAAACAGGGCCCAGCCCATGGAACGAATGCCCTGGTACCACCACTCGCCCGCAAGCGCGCCTGCCGTCGAGACGTTAATGACGTTGCAGATACCGTTGATGAGGCCAGCCGCAATGATGCCGGGAAGCAGGACGACGAAGACATTGGAAATCTTCTTGAGGAAGGCCTGAACCGGCTTAGACTCGTACTTGGCCTTCTGCGCGGCCTTGTTTGTGGCCGCAGCGTCAACCACGCTCTCGTCAGCAACGCCTTTCGCGAGGCCGGTGAGCTTGGAGAACTCCTCGAGCACCTTATTCACCTTGCCCGGACCCAGCACGATCTGCATCGTGTCATCCTCAACCAGGCCCATCACGCCGTCGAGCGCCTTAATACCCTCCGTGTCGACGTTGCCAGTGTCTTTGACGGTCACGCGCAGGCGCGTCATGCACGCCGCGTTTGCGAGCACGTTGTCTTTACCGCCCAAAAGGTCCAGTAGCTTTTGAGCCAGCTCTTTGTTCGTCATAACTCCTCCTTGTATTGGGCATCTCGTCTGGATGTCATATCAGCTCACGCCGTGCACCTATTGGACATCGGCATTGCTCTTCTCATGGCCACTCACCGCAGTACGGACATGGCCGTGCGCCCGTTCAAGAGCTACCGCAGCCTGCTCGGCATCGCAGTCCAACAGCACCGAGACAATAGCGGTTTTTACGTGGCCGCCGGCATCCGCGAGCGCCTGAACAGCGCGCTCGCGCGTGCAGTCGGTCGCTTCCATCACGATGTTCTGGCCGCGCACCACCAACTTCTCGTTCGTCTGCTGTACATCGACCATCAGGTTTTGGTACACCTTGCCGATCTTGACCATGGCACCGGTCGAAATCATGTTGAGAATGAGCTTCTGGACCGTTCCCGCCTTGAGCCTCGTTGAGCCGGTCAGCACCTCGGGACCGGGCACGGGCTCAATGGCAAGATCTGCGCTCTCCCCGATCTTCGACCCTTGGTTACAGGCAATTGCAATGGTCTTGCACCCAGTTGCCTTGGCGTACACAAGGCCGCCCACCACATAGGGAGTACGACCGCTTGCCGCCAGGCCAACGACAAGATCCTTGTCCGAGAGTCCACGCTCCCGCAGGTCGCTCGCGCCAAGCTCCTCGCTGTCTTCGGCACCTTCGACAGCCTTGATAAACGCCGTCTCGCCCCCGGCAATGAGCCCGACAACCAGATCGGGCGATACGCCAAACGTAGGCGGGCACTCCGAAGCGTCAAGCACGCCCAAACGACCACTAGTGCCCGCGCCCATGTAAAAGACGCGACCGCCGCGCTCGAGCGCCTCGGCAGCCCAGTCGATTGCCGTGGCAACCTGTGGCAACACTTTCGTAACCGACTGGACGGCGCGAAGGTCCTCATCGTTCATCGTCGTGACGATTTGCAGCGATGTCATCGTGTCGAGTTCCATTGACTTTTGATTTCGCTGTTCTGTCGTGAATTTCGTTAAATCAAGCATTTTGTTCACCTCATCTTTCTTGTTTCTCGATGTAGTTTTGCTTGATGGCATGCGTCGCCCGTTCGTAATCGCTCGCAACGTAAGCAGCGTAGAGGGCATCGACAACCATAAGCTGGGCCATACGCGAGGCCATGGCACCGCTGCGGACCAAGGGCTCGCTTGCAGCAACGCCGAGCACGGCATCGGCCACGGTGGCAAGCTTGGACGATCCGTCTACCTTGGTCACGGCCACAACGGGACAGTTGTGGCGTTGGGCCTCGGCAGTGCAGTCCAGCACTTCTTGCGTTAAGCCCGAGTAGCTAAAAGCAATGCCGATATCGCCTTCGTGCATGTTCTTGGCGCACAAGAGTTGGTCGTGCCAGTCATCGTACAGATGGCATTCCTTGTCGACACGCATGAGCTTTTGTGCCAGATCGTGAGCAACTAAGCGAGAAGCACCGATACCGAACAGATTGACCATGCGCGCCTGCTTAAGATAGGCTGCGCATCGTTCCAAAACGGTGTAATCGAGTGTTCGCGCCGTCGCCTCGATCGTACGCACGTTGCTTTTCATCACCTTCCCCACGATTCGCTCGACGCTGTCATCCATGGAGATGTCCTCGAGGGCAACGTCCTTTCTGTCGCCCAAGAGCGCAAGTTCGGCAATCAGTTCGCGCTGAAACTCCTTGTAGCCCGCAAAACCCAAACGCTTGCAAAAGCGCAAAATGCTCGAGGGCGAGGAGAACGTGGTATCGGCAAGACCGCGGACGGACAGCCCGACCACCTCATGCGGATGAGCGCTCACATATGCGATGACATTACGCTCTGCCGGGCTCGCGCTGAACTCACGCTCACGAAGCCTTAAAAGCAATCCGTTTGCCATCTCAAACACCTCCGTTGAGAAGAATTAAAGACCAAAGAATGATTCGTACCGGATATAAACAGCTTTTACGGTACATTGTGCCGCATCATGGCGCACAAGGGGCGAGCGTTCTACCGCTCGCCCCTCAAATCCGACCGCTCGGAAATACACGCGACACAAAATGATTCATCGAGGTCGCATTATTCGTAACAGAGTTGTTAACGGCGTCTCGCATGGGCGCCAATGGGACAGGTCGCGCGCTGAACCAGCACCGCCGCCAGCAGTACCAACAACATGGCGGCAATGTAGCCCGCGGCATCGAAGCCCAGATCGATCATGTCGAAATGACGACCAGGAACAAAGATCTTGTGCACTTGGTCACCGACGGAGCAAACGGCGCAAAAGGCTAAGACAGACACGCACCGCAATCGAGTGGGCGACACGCGCTTATCCAAGCACACCGCCACCAACGAAGCAAAAAGTCCTACAAAGAAGAACTCAACGGTATGTGCGACGCGACGAATGTTGGCACCCATCCACAGACGAACGGGCGCAAGCGGGTCGGGATGAACGGTGGCAGTCGTTGAATCCGCGCCCTCGACGGCATTCCCCGCCTGAGACTCCTGCACGGCGTCGGGCCGCACGTCCGCGGCCTGTCCTTCCACCGCGCGCGCGGTGGACTCGCTGAGCGACGACGTCTGCTCCACGTTTTGCTCCGTCAATATCCAAATACTTGCCAGCGTCACGACCAGCAGGACAACCGAAATCCATCCGACTATGTGCTTCACACGCGCCAAGGGCTAACCTCCGTCATTTTTTGAGCAGCAGCGAGTGTACCCCCAAATGCAGTTGTCGCCGTAGCGAAATCCAAAATGTTCGAATCGGGGCGCCAAAGGACCGTGGCGCCCCTACTCCGTCTCGCGCATCCAGCGATCGAACGTCCCCACGCACACGCCTAGCCGCTTTGCCGCCTGACTCCGCGTGATATCACCCGCCTCGTAGGTATCGCGCACCAGCTCGAATTGCGGAGGACAGGGCTTGCGGGGCCGGCCAAAGCGCACGCCGCGCGCTCGCGCCGCCGCAATGCCCTCGGCTTGGCGCCGGTGAATGTTTTCGCGCTCCACCTGTGCCACATAGCTCAGCAGCTGCAAAACAATATCGGCAATCAACGCACTCGTCACGTCCGACCCACCACAGTCTCTGGCGCGCGTGTCGAGCAACGGCATGTCCAGCACCACGATGGCGGCGCCGAGCTCTTTGGTTATGCACCGCCATTCCTCGAGGATCTCGCTGTAGTTACGGCCCAGCCGATCAATGGAAAGTACCACCAGCACATCACCGGAATCCAACGCGCACAGCAGCTCGCGATACCGCGGTCGATCGAAGTCCTTGCCGCTCGCACGATCGGCAAAGATATTCGCCGGTTCCACGCCATAGGCGCCCAGCGCATCCAGCTGCCGATTCAGATTTTGATCACGCGAGCTCACCCGCGCATACCCGTACACCGTTGTCATCTCATCCCCGCTCTCTCGTAAACCTCCCAAAAAGGAACAGGTTTATTTTGGTAGGTTTTATCTCCCCTATAGCAGGCGGAAGACGCAAGCGCGCGAGCAGAAAGGCGATTGATGCGCCACAAAAAAGGCGGCCCCAAAAGACCGCCCCGTTCTCTATCAATCACCAAATTCCGGCTAATGAATAAGCCTGAAATCCAAGTGCCCGCGTGTGGTGTTGACGCGCGAGACCTCGATAATCACGCGCTGCCCCAGCTCATAGCGAGTCCCCGTGTCAGCGCCCGTGAGCGTGAGCGCGTCCTCATCAAACTCGAACCACTCGTTGCCCAGGCTCTTGATCGAAACCAAACCCTCAACCTGTGTCAGATCCAGGCGCACAAAGAGGCCCATGCTGCTGACCCACGAGATCGTTCCGGCGTAGCGCTCACCCAAGCGGTCCTCGTAGTACTGGGCGATCTTGATCTTTTGCGTCGCATGGCTGGCGGCGTCAGCCGCACGCTCGGCATCGCTGCACGCGCGGCAGATTTGCGGCAGGATGCGCGGCAGGGACTCGCGGCCCTTACCGATCAGCCGCGGCGTACGCACCAAGGCGTCCTTGCCGCCCAGCCGCTCGTAGGCCAACTGCAGCTTGAGCACGCGATGCACCACCAGGTCGGGATAGCGGCGAATGGGACTCGTAAAGTGGCAATAGCACGGCGCGGCGAGCGCAAAGTGGCCCTCGTTGCGAGGCTTATACAGCGCACGCTGCATGCTGCGCAGCAGCAACGTGTTGACGAGCGGCGCGTTGGCCGTACCGGCTGCGGCATCAACCGCCGCCTGCAGCTCGTCGGGGCTTCCCAGAGCAATGCCTGCCGCGCGACGGTCATCAATGATACCCAGCTGTGCCAGCGCCGCGGCGGCACCGTGCAGGCTATCGGGACTGGGGTCGTCGTGCACGCGATAGCAGGCCTCGATATCGCGGTCGGCCAGCCACTCCGCCACGCACTCGTTGGCCAGCAGCATGGCTTCCTCAATCAGCGACGTGGCGCACGAGCGCTCACGGGCCACGATCTGCACGGGCACACCGTCCTCGTCCAACAGTGCACGGATCTCGGCCGTATCAAAGTCGACCGAACCGCGTGCGCGACGAATACGGCGGCGAAGCTCGGCGAGCTCGTTGGCAGCTACGAGGAAATCCCCCAAGTCGACGTTATGGCCGCGAGCGGTTTTCTCGCACGCAAGCCCGCGCTCGAGCGCTTCCTCGCGCGAGGCTTCAACCGCGGCAACATCCTCGGCGGCACCCTCCAGCACCGAATACTCCACCGCACCGGCACGTACCAGCAACGCCTCGGCGCCGTCATAGTCCATGCGCACGCGCGAGCGAATCACGCTGGGATAGGGATCGTAATGGCGCACGCGACCCTGCGCGTCGAGCTCAATGTCGACGGTAAACGCCAAGCGGTCCTCGTTGGGACGCAGCGAGCACAAATCATTCGACAGGCGCTCGGGCAACATAGGCAGCACGCGATCGGCAAGATACACCGACGTCGTGCGATGGCGGGCTTCCAGATCGATATGTCCGTCCCAGGCAACATAGTGCGAAACGTCGGCAATATGGACACCCAGCTTGTATCCACCCTCGGGCGTGCGCTCCAGCGAGATGGCGTCGTCAAAGTCGCGCGCGTCGACCGGGTCAATCGTAATGACAAAGCGGTCGCGCAGGTCTCGGCGGAGCGGGTCCTTGAGCGCCGAGGCCACATCGAGCGAAAGTGCCTCGGCCTCGGCTAGCGCGGCCTCGGGATAAGTATCGGTATAGCCATAACGCGCCATCACATACTGAACGCCCAAATCGGGCGCATCATCGCCGCCGATACGGCGCTCGATCGTCACGGTGCCCGATTCCAGGCGCGTCGGATACGTCAAAATGCGTGCGACGACCGCATCACCCGGATGAACGCCCAAGCGCTCCGCCGAAGTGTCCTCCGGCAGAATAAAGAAATCGGCCTTAAGGCGAGAATCAAGCGGCTCGATCACCCCGAGCGGGCCGGCGGTCTGGTACGTGCCCACCACACTAATGGCTGCACGCTCGACGACGCCCTCGATTACGGCGCGTCGCTCGCCATGCGGGCTGTTCTTAATGCTCACGGCAACGGTATCGCCGTCCATAATCTCGCGCTTGCCGCGGCCCATGACCTTGTAGTCGCCGTTTTCGGTTACAACGTAGGCGCTGTGCTCATGGAGCTGCACGCGTCCGGTCAGACTCGGGCGACGCTCGCTGCGTACCGGCCCGCGCTTATTGCGAGCCCCACGCTTATGCTTGTTATTGCGCCCCATGGCGCCTCCTTACTATCGATGGCCGTTTACACGCCAAGAGTCTACCCAAATGATCCCTAGGGGACGGCAGGATTGCGGATCACATAGATAGACCAGCGCCACGATGATCCGCAATCCTGCCGTCCCCCCCAGGGATCAAAAAACGGGCCGCCCCCAAAAGAGACGACCCGTTGAAGGAACGAATTCCAAGCACGCCTACACGCGCAGATAGCGGCGCATGGCGATGGCGGAACCAAAGAGACCGATAATGACGCCGACCAAAATCAGCGCGGCGTAGGTCACCAGGTAGTACTGCATCGGCAGCGCAAACGACATCCAGCCGATGCTCTCCTGCAGACGCGGAACCATCAGGTTACGCAGCAGCTCCAGCACGCCGATGGAAAGCAGTGAGCCCAAAATGGCCTGCAGCACGCCCTCGGTAATGAACGGCCCGCGAATAAAGCCGTTGCTTGCGCCCACCAGACGCATGATCGCAATCTCACGACGACGCGCCGTAATGGACAGGCGAATCGTGTTGTTAATGAAAATGAACGCGATAAAGGTCAGCAGGCCGACGAGCACCACAGCGGCGATACGGATGTAGTTCGTCACCTGGAACAGGCGGCTCACTTCCTCCTGGCCGTACAGAACGCTCGCGTTAACGTCGCCGTCGTCCGCGATCTTCTGAAAATCGGCGTTCTTCTTGAGCTTCTGGGCCGTGCTCTCGACCATGGACGGATCGTCCATCTCGATGGCAAACGAAGCCGGCAGCGGGTTCTGACCGTCGAGCGCGCTCATGGTAGCGTCGGCGTTACCCGACATCTTGCTCGTGTACTCGGCCAGCGCGTCGTCCTTGTCCTTGTACGTCACGGACTTGACGTTGCTCCACGTCTTGAGCTCGGCCTCAAAGGCCTGAACATCTGCCTGGTCGGCGTCATCGCTAATAAAGGCGTTGATGACGACCTGATCCTCGACGGTGCCGATCACGGAGTTCAGCATCGCGGAACCCATAATGAACAGGCCGATGATAAACAGCGAAAGGAAAATCGTGATGACGGCGCCGAGCGAGGTGGTCCAGTTACGGAAGAAGTGGCTGATTGCCTCTTTGAGCGAATAGCCCACATTAGTTGGTGCCATAGTTGCCGTAACCTCCCCTCTCCTGGTCGCGGATTACGTGGCCGCCCTCGAGGGCGATCACGCGACGGTGCATGCTATCGACCATCTCGCGGTCGTGCGTAGCGACGATCACGGTGGTACCGGTGCGGTTAATGCGCTCGAGCAGCTTCATGATGCCCAGCGAAATCGCCGGGTCGAGGTTGCCCGTGGGCTCGTCGCAAATCAGCAGCGGCGGGCGGTTGACCATAGCGCGGGCAACGGCCACGCGCTGCTGCTCGCCACCGGAAAGCTGATCGGGCAGCGAGTCCATCTGGTCGGCCAGACCGACCAGACGCAGCACCTCGGGCACCTGGCTGCGAATGACGCCCTTGGGCTTGCCGATGCACTGCAGGGCAAACGCCACGTTTTCGTAGGCGGTCTTTTGCGGCAGGAGCTTAAAGTCCTGGAACACGGCGCCAATCTGACGACGCAGGAACGGAACCTTGCGGTTCTTGATCTTCATGAGATCCTGGCCGGCGACCAAAATGCGACCGCTCGTGGGCTTGACATCGCGGTTGAGCGTCGACAGCAGCGTGGTCTTACCCGAGCCGGAGTGACCGACCAAAAAGACGAACTCGCCCGGATAGATCTCGATGTTGATGTCGTCGAGTGCGGGCTTGTTGGGCTGCGCCGGATAGATCTTGGTGACGTGCTCCATAAGGATGACGGGCTCGACACCGGCCTGCTTGGCCATCTTTTTGCGGCTGGCCTGCGGGTCGATGGGCGCAAACACCGACGTGAAGTCGGGGTTGTTGAGCGCATTGTCGAGGCTTGCGACCTCGGCGGCCTGATCGCGCTCGACCACGGGAGCCGCAGGCTGCGTGGGGTCGGGAATGCCGGCAAAAAGACCGGACTGCGCGGGCTGAGGCGCGGGAACCGCAGGGGCCATGGGATCGGGGATGCCGGCCATGGTAGGCTGCGGCGTGGCGGCGCTCATCTGAGGCTGAGCCACGCGGGCGGTCACCGTCTGAACGGGCTCAAAGCCAGCCGTGCCGGAAAGCGCAACATCGTTGTTGGGGTTGTAGGCAAAGGAATCTGCCGCCGGCTGTGCCTGATCTGCCGGCTGTGCGGGGATCGGGCTAAACAGCTGATCCTCTGAATCCGGAGTGGCGAAACGACTGCCCGCGACGCTCGGCTGCGTCTTGGGGGCTTCATCGCCCGCACCGGAGGTACGGAAGTGGTTACCCACTGGTGCTCCTTATCGTCGTGCGTTTAAACTACATGAGCGCTTTGTATTTTAGCAGGATTGCCTTTGCTGCACATAAGACGCACGGTTTTGCGGCTCCCACCAGCCTCTGGGTGGGGCACGCTTTGAAAACGTCCTCGCGCATGGAACCCACTTATCTTGCTCCTGCGGAGCTCCAGATAAGCGGGTTCCGCGCTGCGGATTGTTTTCAAAGCGTGCCCCACCCAGAGGCTTACGCCGACGCTACCGTTAGGAGCGTCAAGCTGAATTGCAACTTGTCGTGCTGGGGCCTTTTCCCAATAGAAGCCCTACTTGATACGGCCTCTTTAGAAGTTGCGGTGAAATAAGGACTGTTTTAGCAGTTAGAAGCCCTCATCAGTCCTTATTTCACCGCAACTTATATTGGGGCTCATTGTTGCGCAACTTGGATTGGGATTTTCGCTTTACAGTTGAGCTAGATGGATGGTTCCAAGCTTGCTGGAGGTTGATATGGTTTGTCCTTATTGTGGTGCTGAGCTTGCTGATGAGGCTCAGTTTTGCGTGGAATGCGGGGCTGCGCTTGACGGGACACAGGCTATACCCGTAGCCAACCCTGCGGTTGCGCCGGCACCTGTGGGTTCGCCCGCCCCCAGCAAAAAGCCCAAGAAAGGCGTCGTGATCGCTATCGTCTGCGCGGCGGTAATCGTTGTTGGCGGGGGCGGTGGGCTGGCGTATCACCTGTATCAGCAGCATGTTCAGGAGCAGGAGCAGTATGAGTCGGCGCATTCCAAGCATGCGCTCGTGGTGAGTGTAAAGGCTGAAGGTTGGGACACCGATAACGGCGCTTCTCGTGTGCCGGTGCGCGTAAAGGGCAAGACGGTCGACGGAAAGAAGGTCGACAAGGTCGAATATGTTGCCTCTGACGGCTCGGGCATCAAACTTATCCAGGGCAAGTACACGTTCAAGGCGGCAGGCTCCCCCATCGCCGCCGATGGCACTATCTACCAGGTGCCTTGCACAAAGGCCGAGCTCACGCTCGACGACGCTTTTGCCAAGGGCGAGAAGATTGACTTGGCAGAACTCGCCGAGCAGGATTCGGTTTTGGACTTTACACCCATCGATGCTGTCGACGTGACCGACGACGAGATCAACGACGCCGTGACACTCGCCATGGCATACAAGGGCAAGGACGCGCCCAACGTCGATGCACTGCAACACGCCGCAACGAACCGCCGCGACACCGCCGTCACGGCCAAGAAAGCCGCCGAAGAGGAAGCGGCGCGCCAAGCCGAGGAACAGCGCAAAGCCGCCGCACGCCACATCGAGGCCCAAACCTTCAGTGTCGACCTGCCCGAGTACTGGGATGGTAGGGTGACAGCAGAAGTCGACGGAGATGTAATAGGGCTGTACTCGACTGCCTTTCCAGATAAAGAGCTTGGATATCTTGCCATGAAAAATGAACCGTATGGAAACGCGGGAGATATCGAGTGCGGCCGTATTCGCGACATCAAGCTCGACGAAAACCACTATGTAAAACTAGTAATTTATCGTTGGGCCTTTGATGCGGGGCAAGACCATTTATCAAAAGCTGAATATCGTCTTAACTTGTGTTCAGATGATGCCGCACGCGAGATAGTCGACCTCCAATCGTTGGGGACAATCTCCTACGACTCCATTCTTGCTGATATGGTTGCGGCAAATGACGCTAATGTCGCAGCGGTATGCTGGCCAGACGACATCTTTGCCAACGCACTCGCCCCGACCGTGAAGCTCCTCTAACCGTTCCTCCCCCCAAACGCAAAGCCGGGGTGCCCCCACATGGAAGGCACCCCGGCTTATTTATTGCCCAATACGGGAACGGCTCTCAAGTTAAGGCCAACGCAAAACGCCTTAGGCCAAGAACTCCTTGGTGGTCGCCACGATGTTGGCGGCGTCCAGGCCGTACTTGTGCAGGAGCTCGGCACCCGGGCCGGACTCGCCGAAGGTGTCGTTGACGCCAATCTTCTTGAGCGGCGTCGGGCACTGCTCACACAGGACATCGGCAACGGCGCTGCCCAGGCCACCGATCACGGAGTGCTCCTCGACGGTCACGACGTGGCCGGTCTTGGTGGCGCTCTTGACGATCAGGTCGGCGTCGATGGGCTTGATGGTGTGCATGTTGATGACCTCGGCATCGATGCCCTCGGCAGCAAGCTGCTCAGCGGCCTCGAGCGCCTCGCCGACCATCAGGCCACAGGCGATGATGGTGACATCGGCGCCCTCGCGCATCACGATGCCGCGGCCCAGCTCAAACTTGTAGGTCTCGGGGTCGTTGATAACCGGCGAGGCCAGACGGGCGAAGCGCATATACACGGGGCCGTCGCACTCGTAGGCGGCGCGCGTCACGGCGCGGGCCTCGACATCGTCGGCGGGAACAATCACGGTCATGCCGGGGATAACGCGCATGAGGGCGATATCCTCGCAGCACTGGTGCGTGGCGCCGTCCTCGCCCACCGAGATACCGGCGTGCGTGGCACCGATCTTAACGTTAAGGTGCGGATAGCCGATGGAGTTGCGGACCTGCTCAAAGGCACGGCCGGCAGCGAACATGGCAAAGCTGCTCGCAAAGGCAACGCGGCCGGTGGTTGCGATACCGGCGGCAACACCCATCAGGTTGCTCTCGGCAATGCCCACATCGAAGAAGCGGTCGGGGCAGGCTGCCTTGAACTTGCCAGTCTGCGTGGCGGCGGCCAGGTCGGCGTCGAGGACCACAAAGTCATCGTGCTCGTTGGCGAGCTCGACGAGGGCCTCGCCGTAGCTTACGCGCGTGGCGATTTTCTTGACGTCTGCCATCCTAGAGCTCCTCTCCGGCGGCCGTGAGCTCTGCCATGGCCTGCTCAAACTGTTCATCGTTGGGGGCCTTGCCGTGCCAACCCACCTGGTTCTCCATAAAGGAAACGCCCTTGCCCTTCATGGTCTCGGCGATAATGGCGGTCGGCTGACCCTTGGTGGCGCGGGCCTCGGCAAAGGCGGCGCGGATCTGATCGAAGTCGTTACCGTCGGCGAGCTCCACCACATGGAACTTGAAGGCGCGGAACTTGTCGGCGAGCGGCATGGGGTCGTTGACCTCCTCGACGGGACCGTCGATCTGCAGGCCGTTGTGGTCGACGATCACGCAGAGGTTATCGAGCTGCTGGTTGCCGGCAAACATGGCGGCCTCCCAGACCTGGCCCTCCTCGCTCTCGCCGTCGCCCAGCAGGGCGTAGGTGCGATAGTCGTCGCCCCAGTGCTTGGCGGCAACGGCCATGCCCACGGCGGCGGAGATGCCCTGGCCGAGCGAACCGGTGGACATATCGACGCCCGGGGTGTCGTTCATGTTGGGGTGGCCCTGCAGGTGGCTGCCGATGTGGCGCAGCGTCTCGAGATCCTCCTTGGGGAAGAACCCGCGCTCGGCGAGCACGGCGTACAGACCAGGCGCGCAGTGACCCTTGGAAAGCACGAAGCGATCGCGGTCGGCCTTGCGGGGGTCGGCCGGGTCGACGTTCATTTCCTCAAAGTACAGATAGGTCATGATGTCGGCAGCGCCGAGCGAACCGCCCGGATGGCCGGACTTGGCAGCGTGCACGCCGGTGACGATGCCCTTCCTTACCTCGTTGGCAACCTTTTTGAGCTCTTCGTCGCTCATTGTGCCTTCCTTTCATCCTCTTTAGACAAGATGCGCACGGCACAGAAGGTCGTCCCAACCCAGCCGCGATGCACGTACGTCATTCATTATGCTGGAAACCGGAAGCTTTACCAGAGTATTTATCATTATTTGAGCAATTTAGCAGGCAGAATCGCTGATGAAACGGTTTATCAATGTGAACGTCTTTTGGATGGAACGCAGTCGGCCCTACGCGTTAATGTCCTTGAAGCCCTCACCGAAGGTCTCCGTGACATCGGCCACGGTCACGATGGCGCGCGGGTCGCGCTCGCGCACGATCGTCTTGAGCGTATTGAGCTCGCGGCGGCTCACGATGACCATGATCACCGGCTTCTCGGCACCCGAGTACATGCCGGTCGCCTTAAACTTGGTGCAGCCGCGACCCAGGCCATACATGATGTCGGCCGCGATATCGGGAAACTTGTCCGAGATGATGAGTACCATACGGCGCCTGTTGCCGCCGTCGACCACGGCATCAATCACGTAGCCGCTAATGACCATCGAAAGGCCCGCATACAGCGCATTTTCGACCGAAAAGACCGGAGCCGAAAGCGCGCACACGGCGACATCGATCGCCATGACGGTGGAGCCCACCGGTAGCGACGTATTGCGCGAGATAATCTGACCGATGGTGTCTGAGCCGCCGGTGTTGGCACCGGCGCGCAGCACCATGCCGTAGCCGATGCCCGTGATAATGCCGCCCCACATAGCGGGCAGCATCAGATCGGCATGTGCCAGCGGCGCCACAAACGGAGCGAACAGGTCGGTGAAAAAGCCCAGCAGCACAAAACCCGTCGCCGTCTGCACCACGTAGAACATGCCACCCTCGCGCATAACGACCAGCAGCAGCAAGGCATTCATCACAATGGTTTGAATACCAACAGGCAGCGAGATGCCATGAGACGCACCGACCGCTTGGATAATCGTGGCGAGACCCGTAACGCCGCCGGCGGCAAGGCCGTTGGGGATCAAAAACAGGTCCGTCGCGATAGCGGCCAGAGCACAGCCCAGCATAATCTTGGGCAGATCGTGAAAGAAGTTCAGCGAAAGAATGCGTTTGATGTCCAGACGATATGCCATGCTGCCTCCCTCAAAAAAGCGCACCCCGTCGGATGCGCTTTAAACTTCTTGCTGTATTCGATTCTACCGATTCACCGAGCAAATACCACCCCTGCGAAGTGTTTGCATCGACCCAGAGCCAACCATGTGTCTAGGCGTCCGAGCCTTCCGCATCGGCGTTACCGGTTGCCCAGCGATGGTAGCCGATCACAAACGGATCCAGATCGCCATCGTCGAGAACGGCCTCGACGTTGCTGGTCTCCACGCCCGTACGCAGGTCCTTAACCATCTGATACGGGTAGAGCACATAGCTGCGAATCTGGTTGCCAAAACCGATCGTGGTCTTGGGTCCACGAATCTCGTCGAGCGCCTCGGCGCGCTTCTCGAGCTCGATCTCGTACAGACGGGCCTTGAGAATCTGCATGCACGCGGCCTTGTTTTGAATCTGGCTGCGCTCGTTTTGGCATGTGACCACGATACCGCTGGGAAAATGCGTCACGCGTACGGCGGAGTCGGTGGTGTTGACGCCCTGTCCGCCCGGGCCGCTCGCGTGATACACGTCCACGCGGATATCGTCGGGACTGATCTCGATGTCGATATCGTCAGGCAGCACGGGGATGACCTCGACGCCGGCAAACGTGGTCTGGCGGCGCTTCTTGTCGTCGGTGGGGCTAATGCGCACCAGACGGTGCACACCGGCCTCGGCGCGCAGCATGCCAAACGCGTCCTTACCCTCGACGGTAAAGGTCGCACGGTCGATACCGATGACCTCAGCCGCGGGACAATCGTTAATGGTGACCTTCCAGCCGCGACGCTGACAGTACTTCATGTACATCTTAAAGAGCATGAAGGTCCAGTCCTGTGCCTCCAGGCCACCCTGTCCGGGTTTGATGGTCACAATCGCGTCGCCGTGATCGAACTCACCGGTAAACCAGCTCGAAAGCTCGAGCTCGTCGATAGCGCGGGCCAGGCGTTCTGCCGTAGCGGCAGCCTCCTCGCGCAACGCGGCGGCATCGGGGTCGTCGCCCATCTCCTCGGCAAGCTCCAGCGCCGCGCGGGCGTCAGACAGCTCGCCGCGCGCGGTATCCACGGCAGCGATATCTTCCTTGGCGCGAGCAATCTCCTCCATGGTGGCGCGAGCGGCGTCGGCGTCATCCCAAAAGCCGGGGGCCACGCTTTTGGCCTCGAGCTCGGTCACACGCGTGCGCTTCTCGTCCAAATGAAGATACGACTCGACCTCGCCGAGCCGGTCCGCAAACGCGTCCAGCTCGGCGGGCGTTACCTCTAAAGCCTCGGCCATTAACGATTCCTGCCGTGGCAGTACTTGAACTTCTTGCCGCTGCCGCAGGGGCAAAGGTCATTGCGACCAACGTTGACGTACGGGTCGTCGCTCTCGTCCTTGCGGTAGGTGGTCACCTTGCCGCCGTTGTTGACAGCAGCCGGGCCTCCCTGGACGGCCGTACGAGCCTGAACCTGTGCCTGCTTGCGCAGCACCGAGCTGCCGTTGTCGCCATCGACGTCGGCGGGGCCGGAGAAGCGCGCACCTTCGAGCGCGGGGTCCTCCTTGTGCTCCACGGCCTGCGGGGCGGCCTTGATCTCGATGCGCAGGACGGTGCGCAGGTAATCCTCGTACATGGTGTCGACGAGCATCTGGAACGCGCCATAAGCCTCGGTCTTGTACTCGACCAGCGGGTCGCGCTGACCAAAGCCGCGCAGTCCGATGCCGGTCTTGAGGTAGTCCATCTCCTGCAGGTAGTTCATCCAGCGGGTATCGATGACGCGCAGCATAACCTGGGTGTTGAGCTCGCGCATGAGGTCCTCACCCAGACGCTCGGCCTTCATGTTGTAGCACTTCTCGACGTAGGCCAGGACATCGGCGGCAAGGGCCTCAAAGTCCTCGTCGGGGAACTTCGGCGTATCGATGTGGCCGGTCAGCTCCACGACCCACTTGCGCAGGCCCTCAAGATCGCGCTCGCCATCGTGGCTGTCCTTGGTGCAGAACTCCTGCACGCAGCGGTACACGGTGTCGTGCATGACCTCGGTGATGTGGTCGGTCAGGTCCTTGCCATCCAGAATCTTGTTACGCTCGGCGTAGATGACCTGGCGCTGCTTGTTCATGACGTCATCGTACTCAAGGACGCTCTTGCGCATGGAGAAGTTGATGCTCTCGACCTTATGCTGGGCGTTCTCGACGGCCTTGGAAATGATCTTGTGCTGGATGGGCATGTCGTCGCCCATGTCAGCCGTGACCATCATCTTGGAGACACGGTCCATCCTGTCGCCGCCGAACAGGCGCATGAGGTCGTCCTCGAGCGACAGGTAGAACTGGGTCTCGCCCGGGTCGCCCTGACGGCCGGAACGGCCACGCAGCTGGTTGTCGATACGGCGGGACTCATGGCGCTCGGTGCCGATAACGGTCAGGCCGCCGGCGGCAAGCACGCGCTCGCGCTCGGCCTTGCAGGTCTCCTTGGCCTCGGCGTTAAACTGCTCGAGCTGCTCGGGCGTCACGTCCTCCATGGTCAGGCCCTCGTACTCCAGGCGCTCGCGCACCAGCTCGTCGGGGTTGCCGCCCAGCAAGATGTCGGTACCACGGCCGGCCATGTTGGTAGCGATGGTCACGGCGCCATAGCGACCAGCCTGGGCCACGATATGGGCCTCGCGCTCGTGGTGCTTGGCGTTGAGGACCTCGTGCGCGATACCGCGCTTAGTGAGGGCGGCGGACAGTTTCTCGGAGCTCTCGATGGAGACGGTGCCCACCAGGACCGGCTGGCCCTTGGCGTGACGTCGCTCGACGTCGTCGGCAACGGCGTTGTACTTGGCCTGGATGGTGCGGTACACCAGGTCCTCGTGGTCAACACGCTGCACGGGCTTGTTGGGGGGGATAACCTCGACGGGTAGCTTGTAAATCTCGCGGAACTCGGCGTCCTCGGTGAGTGCCGTACCGGTCATGCCGGAGAGCTTGTCATAGAGACGGAAGTAGTTCTGCAGGGTGATGGTGGCCAGCGTCTGGTTCTCCTCGCGCACGAGCACGCCCTCTTTGGCCTCGATGGCCTGGTGCAGACCCTCGGAGTAGCGGCGGCCTTCCATAATGCGGCCGGTGAACTCGTCGACGATCTTGACCTCGCCGTTGGTGACCACGTACTGCTTATCGCGGTGGAACATGTACTGGGCCTTCAGCGCCTGCTGCAGGTGGTTGACCAGCTGGCCCGAAAGGTCGGCATAGATGTCCTCGATGCCCAGGCGGTGCTCGATCTTCTTAAGGCCGCGCTCGGTGGCGGCGATGGTGTGCTTGGCCTCGTCCATGACGTAGTCGCCCGTGGGCTCGACGTCCTCGGTGGCGGTGAGCATGTCGTGCGATACGTCCTCACCGCGCTCAAGGCCGCGCACGGCACGCGCGAAGTCCTTGTAGGTGCTGGCGGACTTGGTGCCGGCACCCGAGATGATGAGCGGCGTTCTGGCCTCATCGATCAAGATGGAGTCGACCTCGTCGACGATGGCGTAATGGTGACCGCGCTGCACGCGCTGCTCGGGGCGGGTGACCATGTTGTCGCGCAGGTAATCGAAACCGAACTCGGAGTTGGTGCCATAGGTGACATCGGCCTGGTAGGCCGGGCGCTTAAGCTCGAGCGGCATGTTGTTCTGGAGCAGACCGACGGTCATTCCCAGGTACTTGTAGATGCGGCCCATCCACTCGGAGTCGCGCTTTGCCAGGTAATCGTTGACGGTAACGACGTGTACGCCCTTGCCGGCAATAGCGTTGAGGTAGCCGGCCAGCGTGGAGACCAGGGTCTTGCCTTCGCCGGTCTTCATCTCGGCGATATGCCCCTCGTGCAGCGCCATGGCGCCGATGAGCTGTACATCAAAGTGACGCATGCCCGTGATGCGCTTGGAAGCCTCACGCACGGTGGCAAAAGCCTCGGGGAGCATGTCGTCGAGCGACTCGCCGTTGGCGTAACGCTCACGGAACTTATCGGTCTGGGCGCGGAGTTCCTCCTCGGTCATCTTCTCAAACTGGGGCTCAAGACCGTTGATCTGGTCGACGATCTTGTAGTAGCGCTTAAGGTCCTTATCGGATCCAAAGGACAGCAGCTTTGACATGAATCCCATGTGGTTTTCCTTTTTGGCCATCGCCCACGCCATGCAGCCTTGGGCGAGTTAAACACAGATAAATGTACTTTAGCCAAACAAGGCGCGGCCTATACGGTCGACCTCGACCGCCACGTAATAACTACGACCAACCTGCCAAAAAGGGACAGGTTTATTTTGGCAGGTTTTATCTGGGAAAACGCTGCCACTCTGCAATTTGGCGCAAGCTAACCCGTCCCCTTCGCACCAATCTGGTGCAATGGGGGCAGGCTCGTTTGCACCAATAAAAGAAAAGGGCCGCGTACCCAAATGGATACGCGGCCCTTTAGCCATGAATGCGAGCGATTCCGCGGCGAGCTATTTACTCAGCAGCCTCGGTGGTCTCGGCCTCGGCAGCGGCCTCCTCAACGGGAGCCTCTGCGGGAGCCTCGGCGGCCTGCTTGGCAGCCTCCTCGGCGAACTTAGCGGCACGCTTAGCCTTCTCGGCAGCCTTAGCCTCAGCGGCAGCCTTGCGAGCGGCCTCGGCCTCAGCAGCCTTGGCGGCCTTGGCAGCCTTGGCCTCCTCAGCCTTCTTGAGCTGGGCGGCAGCGGCGCCACCGAACTTGTCGGCGAAGCGCTGGACGCGTCCACCGGTGTCGACGAACTTCTGCTGGCCGGTGTAGAACGGGTGGCACTCGTTGCAAAGCTCGACCTTCATCTCGGACACGGTAGCGTGCGTCTTGAAGGTGTTGCCGCAGGAGCACGTCACCGTGCACTCGACATACTGGGGATGGATACCCTGCTTCATGGTAGGACTCCTTATTGGTCAGGCGCTGGTTACCGATCAGCGCATAAGGCGTCTTGGTTTCCGACCAAGACAACAAACTCGGCTATGGTACCACGGCGCCGCGTGTCCCACAAAAGGTTCACGGTCTTTTCGGAACGACACGAATCTGACCCATCGAAACACATCTCCACCGTTCCTTCAACTGGGAAAATGTCGTCCCCGGGGCCTGAGAAGGGCCCCGGGGACGTTCGACTGACTGCAGGAACGGCCTTTCCGCTCAATGTGTTCGGCTGAGATCGGAAATCAACCAAACTGAACTAGGTTCAGTTGACATGGTTAAAAACGAGGGGCGACGCTTTTGCGTCACCCCTCGTCCCGGCCGGGTTGCTTTAGTTGTACACACGGTAGTTACACTTGAACTGGGTTATGTGTCCATAGCTGGAGCGGTACCAACCCGATGTATAGCTGATTACTTCTGGGCCTAGATATTCGTATCTCTTGTTGTAGCGAAGCTGACGGTAGGTCGTGTCGTACTCTGCTACGTAAAACGTGTCTCCAGAGAAGGCTTTGTACCGGTCTTTAACCGTCGAAGCCATGTACGCGGGTTCGACATCGCCTTTCTCTCCGTTGAGCGCATAGACGGGTGCCGCGATTCCGCATAAAGCGGTTGCCACGAGGATGGCGTAGACAGCCATGCGCGACGCATTGGACTTCAGCTGTTCAAATAGTTTCATGTCATTCACCTCCCTCGTATGTATCGAGGTATTCCTGCTTGAGCGTCTGCGAGGACGACTCGGTCTTTTCCACGAGCGTGCCGGCCTCGATGAAGTAGAACGAGTCGGTGAGGTCTGCCAGGTCGTCGAGCAGATGGCTTGAGATGAGCACGCTGCGTCCCCGCTCCACCTCGCTGCGCATCGCGTCGCAGGAGGTTTTCCGTTTTCCCGGATCGAGGCCGTTCAGCGGTTCATCGAGGATGAGGTACGGGCAATCGGTCGCTATCGCCATGGCAAGCTTTACCTGCTGCTTCATTCCTGTCGAGAGTTTACGGGTCGGCTTGTCGAGATATGGGGAGATTCCGAGGGAGTTGCAGAGCGAGTCGATGTCGGCGGCCGATTTCCACGCCTCCCTAACGAAAGAGAGGTGCTCGCGGGCCGATAGCGTGGGGTAGAGATCCGCGCCGCCCGAAGAGCTCAGGTAGACGAGTTCTGCGAATTCGGCTGATCGACGTTGGTAGATTCCGTCTGCCAACAGGCTTCCCGAGCGGATGCGGGTGGGAAATTGGCCCGACAGCGCTTCAAGAAGGGTGGTTTTCCCCGAGCCGTTGGGAGCGACGAGCCCCGCCGCCGTTCCCGGGCCCAAGGAAAGCGATCCGATCGAAAGTATCGTCGTGCTCCCGTATCCCACGCTCACGTCCAGGAGCTCAAGCCCATGGTGCTTTTTAGCGGGTCCAGCCTGTTTGGGCGAACGCGTCGCAACGGCGCCGACCGCGAAAAGGACCGCGACGTATACCAGGGCCACGGCAAGCATCGATGCGCCGCCCGAACCGGAGCCAATGAATTCTGTCGGGAAGCATCCTACGTAACCCGTTGCCTCGATAGGCGAGAACACGGCCAGCGGCAGGAGCTCGAGCGCGGCATTATGCCCCAGTGCCGAATCGGACAATAACGGGAATGCCGGGGCCGCGACAAGCAACGCGGAGGTAAGGGGGCCCGCGAAGACGCGCCTCGTTGCGGTCGATAGGACGACGGAACAAACGGATATCAAGGTTCCACCCGCGAGCAGCGCGAGAAGTATGGTCGTGAAGACGTTTCCCGCGGTCGTGGTAGTGAGCGCGCCGTTATGGAAGAAGGCGATCGGGTACCCGATCTGCCCGAAGCCGTTTAGGGCCAAGGCGTAAATGCCCCCGGGCGCAAGGCCGGCGAGGAGCATCGCGGTCCCCGCGCCAATTATCGAAAACACGGTTTGGATAAGGCGCCGGAATTTGGGCACGGGCGCCTTTGCCGCCAGGGTCCCGGGCCTTGTGGCGCCGAGCACGAGTATCGACGAGAGAAGGAAGGGGATGAAGGGAAGGAAGGACGGCGCCTGGGCAATGGCGTAGGGCAGGAAGGAGAGGAACGGCAGGTCGTTTGCGGAGGCCGGGATATCCGCGATGCCGGAGCTGCTCAGAGCGCGGCAATACGCGAGCTCCGCGTCATTGGTCTCTCGGTCTCCCACGATGGACCCGGATTGGAAGCCCTCGTCCATGAGCGCGTAGTAGCTCTCGGCAGAGTCGAGAAAGGCGGCGTCGGTTTGAGCGGCGAGGGCGGCGTTCGCGTATCTTGCAAGCTCAGCGTCATCTTGCTGCTCTGGCGATAGGTCTGTGCCGCTGGCCTGGGGCGCGCGCGTATTGAATGCGTCGACAAAGCCCTGCATGCCCTGCTTCATAAAGAAGGGGCCGTAGATGGGTGAATTGAACGCAATGGGGACGGAAAAGGCTGCAGCGAGAACGAGCGTACAAATCCATACGGCCTTGTCTCTTAGGATTAGTTTGAGAAGAAGTCGACAGTACATTTAGAAGCACCTACGTTCCTCAAAGAATTTTTAGATTAAAAGTAACAGACCGGATGAAGATACGTGCGACGGGGGCGAGGCGAATGGCTGAGCGGTATCGATATGCGGGTTCAACGGTATCACATTGGCCACATAGATTTTTAACTTGCATTTCTACCCGCCCTTTTCGTAGAGTCGCCGATACGTGCTTAGCGCACCCTCGGCGCGTCCGGCAGGCTTTGCGAAATGGGATCCAGGAGACTTCGGCGCAGCATCATCTTGCGGAATGCTTCTAATGAGCCTCCCATCCTTCAAAAACAGAATCTCATCGCACAGCCTATCGACCGAATCCAAGATGTGGGATGACATGATGATGCACGTACCAGAATCGGCCAGCTTCCTGAGAATCTCGGAATGCAAGTCCACCCTGCTGGGGTCGAGCGCGTTCATGGGCTCATCTAATAGAAGGTACCGCGCGCCCGTCGCATACGCAATCGCCAGGGTAAGCTGCTGCTTCATGCCCTGGCTCAGAGTGCGGATCCTCATCTTCGCGAACTCGCCTATCTGCGTTTGTTCCACTATCTCTTCGATATCGCGAGCATGCGGCCACATATCGCAAACCATCTTGAGGTGATCTTCCGCACGCAATCCGGGATACAGCAGCGTCCCCTCACCAGGTGCATAGAAGATCATAGAACGGACCTCTCTCGCACCCGTACCCTGCACCTCATCCAGAACGATGCTCCCGTCCACGCGAGGACCCGGCAAACCTGCCATCGCACGCAGCAACGTCGTCTTTCCATGCCCGTTCGGAGCGACGAGACCGTAGACCGTACCCGGGGCAAACTCAGCGTTCACCGAATCTACGAGCACCTTCTTTCCATAAGAGATCGTCAGCGTTTGAAGGTCAATCATCGAGATCATCCCCTTTCGATCTTTGGAACACTCAGGCGCACCATCAACGGAGATACGGCGCCCAAGACCACCAGCAGAGCGCCCGATGCGCCGACGACCTCTCCAAAAGGCATCGCGTTCGTCCCTCGCCCAAGGAACCCAATCGTCCCCACCTGGGAAGCGGAATCAAACGAGGCGAATGGAGCCAGCAGCGCGACGCCCATGCCCACGCTTTCAACATGAGCGCTCAACGAACCCAACACCAAGAGAACCGCGCAAACCATTCCGGTGACAACGGGGGTGCGGCTAATCGCTGCTGTCAACGCAGCGACGACGGAAATCACGCCGTATGCCATGACCAGCAACGGAATACTGCACAACACCGCCTCCCCCACCGTGGACGTTGTCGAAGCTCCCGCCCGAATGAGAGCGACGGGATACTCCGATCCACCCGCACCGTTCTTAATCACGGACACAACGACAGCGGGAACCATCGACACCAAAAGCAGCACCAAGCCAAGCAGGAGAGCCAGCGCAACAGCCGTCAGAAAACGCACATGCGCTGTTGCGGGGATCTGGAGAACCAGAAGGGAACGACACTGCAGGTGGGTGCACGCGAGCGATGTGACAACCACGGGCAACAGCAAAAATAAGGAGGGAAGCGCTGCCTGGAGATACGAAAGGAGGATTAATGGGGGCATCTTCGTACTTAACTCGTAAACCTTGGGGTCCGGCAAGCTCGCGATCGACTCAAGCAGAAGGGCGCGCGCCTCCGCACGAGAAGGAGTCTCCGGCTCGATTCCGATCGATTGCAGGAGAGTCGCATCTGCCGCGCCCAGCTCACCTCGAGCGCGCTCGTACGTCGCAAGGCTTCGAAACCCCTCCGCAGGCATAGGCGCGTACACGAAACCCGAAAGAGCATCCCGCATGTCTTCCAGGGCCGCTTTGCCCTCGACGTCCATATTCGCAGCGTTCTGCTCTAGATACCGATCTATTGAACGGAGCTCCCCATCCCTATACCGAACAGCGGAAACGTTATCAGCGTCAGGAAACATCTCGACCAGAGCCGGGGCCAGCATCGTCGTCGACATTGCAATCGCGCATACGGCGAGGGTAGGAGAACGCAGGAGCAGTTTCCCCATCGTTCTTACGTATGCAACGGCGGAGGCACAAGCGCTCGAACGAGTTGCCGTTCTCGATGCAGTGAAGGAACCTCTCTCAAGACAAATCGGGGATATCGGGCACGCGCAGCCGCTCTTTCCAGCAACGCAAAGCAGGCTAATTGCCAGCACCTCGATCCCGATTGCGCATACGAGGGCAATCGCGCCACGCTCGAAGCAAAGTCCAGGCAGATTCACTATCTGCGTTGTCGGGTACGGGCTATAGGCGCCGACGGTCAACTCAGTGTTCGCATACGTAAGGGGATTCAACAGGGCGAACTCACGTAAAGCGATGGATCTTCCGTAATACCCGGGAACCATCGTCACCCCCATCAGGGCACATACGAACACGATTCCAAGCGTAGGGTTATTGGCAATCTTCACGGCAAGGTGAACGACAAGCGAGATGAACGCTGCCACCAAGAATTGCAAGATGGCCGTCTGCGCGAACACCAGCCAAGCCGGTTTGATAACCGGAGTCGCATATTGAATGTAGCCTATCGGATAGAACGACGAGCCCGGGCCATTCTTCACAAGCGCGGCGATTATCCCTGGAAGATTGATGGCGAGGACGGCAAGCATTGCAAAAACACTCGCCCATACGCTCGATGCAACAAGTCTACCCAGCTCGCCCATCGGTGCCTGGATGATGAGCTTTTCACGTTTGTTAAGACGCGCGGCAAGGAACGAGACGGCAACGGCCGTTGCGACCCATAGCAAGTACTCCTTCGATCCGTCATAATAGGTGTACTCTCCATCCGATATCTGCAGAAACGGAAGTAGGGGAGAGAGCGGTGCCAAGATAAGACGTCCCGCGGCAAGAGGGTACAGAAGCGCGGGCATGCTTGATGAAGAGGTATAGACACCGTCCTCCCCCGCATTCACAAGCGCATCCGCATAGGATGCTGACAATTCCTGCTCAACACGGGTTATTCCCGACTCGAGGTATTCGACCCGTCCGTCGATGCCAGCCGCGCTCCTGAAGACGGGCAGAGCACAAAGAACCATCAACGCAACAACGACAACACAGAGCGACCTGGAGGAGAGAAGCGACCTAAAGATCGCCTTCGAGATTTTGAGCATATTCATCGCCAACCTTAACCTCATCCAGTCGGAACAGAGGGGCCGAACAAAATGCTCGGCCCTTATTACTTGCCGGCAAAGTCAATTTAACATAAACTGTTAAAAAGTAACCTGAGTTTTTTAAATTCTTCGGAGGTTATTATGAGTTCCGACAATCGCACTCCCCGGCTTCATTCCTTCCGCATCGCATGTGCGATAGCCTCTGCGACCCTTTGCGCCACCGCCATCGCACAAGTGGCGTTCTCCTTAAAGCCAGCAATCGAAGTGCTCGACAACCCTGTAATTGCAGACTCCCCCGCGTATCCAGCCCTTGCGATCTTGACATTGGTCCCTGCCGTCATCGGTATCGCTACGACCATCCTCAGCGCCGTTCTCGTGTGGACGATCAAGAGCGGAGACCCCTTCAAGAAAGGGTCTGCGACATGCTTGAAGGTGCTCGGCATTCTCTTCGTTGTTCAAGCTGCCACCAGCCTCTACGCCGGCTCACTCAAAACCTCCGTTTCGATGTTTGGCGGCGAGGGGGCCGTCGGCGCCCAAGAGATCGCTTCATCATTCGATTGGACCTCTCTGGTTCTCGGCATCGTCCTGTTCATGCTTTCCCAGCTCTTCTTGTACGCCCGAGAGCTGTACCTCGACTCCGACGAGATTGCGTAAGGAAACGCCATGCCCGTAATTGTTCGCCTCGACAAGATCATGGCCGAGCGAAAGATTTCCTCGAACGAACTTGCCGAAAGGATTGGAACCACGCCCGTGAACCTGTCCCGTATTAAAAAAGGGCATATTCGCGGCATTCGCTTCAACACACTCGAGCAGCTATGCCTCGCCCTTCGTTGCCAACCCGGAGACCTTCTCGAAGTCATGAGCGAAGAGGATGCCCGAAAGGAGTTCGGACTCGATTGGTCCGCCGAGGATTAGAGGGCGGTCGTACTCGCCCTGCACACGGGGATGCGAATCGGCGAGGTCTGCGGCCTTCGGTGGTGCGATGTGGATTTCGAGACGGGCCTGATCTCGATCAGACACTCGGTGACGTACGCGAAGGGAATGGGTTCGTTCATCAAGGACACCAAGACCCATGACGCCAGGGGTATCCCCATCGACCCGGTCGGCCTACTCCCCTTCCTGAAGGAGACCCACGAGATCGACTGCGGAAAGCTGCGCTTGCGCGGCCTTACCGGGGCGGTCGAGATCGGGGACTGCTACATCCTGTCGGAGCCGGGCGCGACCTTCGCGACGACAAGCTATATCCGCAGGGCGTTCAAGACGTTCTCGGAGACCAACGGCCTCATGGGCACCAACGACGAGCTGATCACGTTCCACGGCCTTCGCCACACGTTCGAAACGCAGTGGATCCGCCAAGGCGGCGATATCAAGGCGCTCCAATCGATCCTCGGCCACAAGGACGCCATGGCGACGCTCAACGTCTACGCCGACATCGAGCCCATCTCCAAAATCCATAACATGCTGCGCGCCACGCCGTGCCTTTGGCGCGGGCACCTCGGGCCGAGGGTCGATCCGGGTCCCATGTTCCAACAGAGGATCCAGGAGTCCATCGAGACGCTCCAGGCGTTCGGCTACGGCATCACCGAGCCGGACGACCGAAATATCGCCATACGCGACGTGAAGACGAACAGTTGGCTCTAGCTCACCGAGTACGCGGCAGTGCTGGGCCCATCCCAACTGAGGTCACGGTGGTCCGATAGGGGCGCCGCCCGCGGCATGCGCCGCGGAGCGGTATCCCCTACCGAAGGGCGGGGATGCCCTCCGCTTCCAGTTCGGAATCAGCCGTCGGAGGCGTTCGGCTGACTGCGGGAACGGCCTGTCCGCTCAATGTGTTCGGCTGAGATCGGAAATCAACCCAACACGAGCCGGACACGCGCCAGACGGCTCTTCCCCGTGCGGCCTTCCCCCTTACGCTCATGTTGCAGGCATGTAACGCCGCAGCGAGCGCGCCTTTTTTGCGCCAGACAGGTACAATGATGAACACTGTACCGTAGCGGAGCGCCCCGCGCGCGCCGCAATCACGCGAAAGGGTTTCCCATGGCCGAGATCTCGTCCTCCCGTATCGTCATCACCGTCCTTGGCAAGAACCGCCCCGGCATCGTCGCCGGCGTCACCCGTGTCCTAGGCGAGGCCAACGTCGACATCCGCGACATCACGCAGTCCATTATCGAAGACATCTTCACCATGACCATGCTGGCCGATACCGCCGAGTCCAAGCTCGACTTTGCCGAGCTGCAGAAGGCGCTGGCCGAGGCCGGCGAGCTTTCGGGCGTCAACGTGTCCATCCAGCGCGAGGACGTCTTCAACTTTATGTACCGCCTGTAGCGAGCAAGCCGCTGGGGATAGCCTGACGCGCGCATGCCCATGCAAGTCACCCCGATGCGGCCCGGAGAGGAGCGCGCATGGCCTACGACGCCAAGAAAATCTATTACCGCTTCGATGACCACTTGAGCCGCCTGGTTCTGGATTACGAGGCGAGCCGTCAGATTTCGCCCGAAAGCGAAAACCTCTACCACGGTCTGCCGACCGCCCCGTACGACGAAGGCTTGTTCGTAGAGCACAACGTCAAGCGCGGCCTGCGCAATGCCGACGGCTCGGGCGTGGTCGCGGGCCTTACCCGCATCTCGGATGTGCATGGCTACAACAAGGTCGACGGCAAAGTCGTGCCCGATCAGGGCAAACTCACGCTTCGCGGCTACAGCATCGAGGACCTGGTCAACAACGCCCAGGCCGAGGATCGCTATGGCTACGAAGAGGTCGCCTACCTGCTCATCACGGGCTCTCTGCCCACCAAAGAAGAGCTTGACGGTTTTTGCGAACGTCTGGGCGCTTTTAGGCACCTGAGCGACGAGTACGTCCGCGAGTTCCCCATGACCACGGTGTCGGCGAGCATCATGAATGTGCTTCAGCGCGCCGTGCTGCTGCTCTACGCCTTCGACGCCGAGCCCGACGCCATTACACCCGAGCACGAAATCGACGTCGCCATCTCCATGCTCGCCCGTCTCCCCCGCATCGCCGCCTTCGCGCATATGGCCTCGGTCGCCAAGCGTCGCGGCTCCGAGGTTCATGTACCGCACCCCACACCTGGCCTCTCCACCGCCGAGACCATCCTGCAGGTGCTCCGCGGCGGCATGGCATTCACCCGCGACGAAGCCATGCTGCTCGACGTGATGCTCATGCTGCATGCCGAGCATGGCGGCGGCAACAACTCCACGTTCGCCTGCCGCGTGCTGTCCTCCTCGGCCACCGACCCGTATTCCGCCTACGCCGCGGCCATCGGCTCGCTCAAGGGCCCGCGCCACGGCGGCGCCAACGCCAAGGTCGTGTCTATGCACGAGAACATCCGCGCGCATGTTTCCAACTGGGAAAACGAGGACGAGGTCGCGGCTTACCTGGGCAAGATCCTCGACAAGCAGGCCTTCGACGGCACGGGCCTCATCTACGGCATGGGCCACGCCGTCTACACGCTGAGCGACCCACGCGCCGAGGTCTGCCGCCGTTACGCGCGCTCGCTGGCAGCCAAGAAGGACTTGGGCGAAGAATTCGCACTCATCGAGCGCATTGAGCGCCTGGCCCCGCAAGTGATGCGCGACCACGGCATGACCAAGCCCATCTGTGCCAACATCGACCTGTACACGGGCTTTATCTACAAGATGCTCGGCGTGCCCGAGACGCTCTTTACGCCGCTATTCGCCGTCGCCCGCATGGCAGGCTGGTCGGCGCACCGCATGGAAGAGCTCTTCTGCGCGCACCGCATCATCCGCCCCGCCTACCGCCCGGTTATCGAGCCGCTGGAGTACAAGCCACTCGCCGATCGATAGGACGCGGACCGTTATAGAACCCGAGCGTGGCCAGGGCATCACCGCCCTCGGCCACGCTTTTTATGCCAGCAGAAAGGGCTGCAACGAATGATTGTGTTTTCCGATATGGATGGAACGCTGCTGACGAGTGATAAGCAGATGAGCGATGCCACCTGGGCGATGCTCGACGAGCTTGCGCGCCGCGGTATTGAGTTTGTGCCCTGCACGGGGCGCCCGCTGTCGGGCATCTTTGAGCCCATCCTCGCCCACCCCGCCGTACACTACGCGGTCTGTGCCAACGGTGCCAGCGTCTGGCAGCTCGACGACGACGTGCCCACCGATTCCTCACGTGCTACGCGCATCTTGAGCCGACCGCTCGACCGCGCCATCGCCCACCGCATCCACAGCATCGCCGCCGGCCATGACGTCACCTTCGATATCTTCGCGGACGGGCAGTGCTTCCTCCCCCGCTCGCTCTACACGCGCCTGGATGAGTTCTGCGGCGGCGACCCCCACATCGCGGCTTCGCTCAAGCGCACACGAACGCCGATCGACATGGATATCGACAGCAAAATCGACGATGTCGAGACGCTCGAGCGCATCGCCATGTACTGGCACGACCCCGCCGATCGCGACGCCATCGCGGCGGCGCTCGACACGCTCGGAGGCATTGAGGTCACGCGTTCGTACGCCATGAATATCGAGGTCATGGGCGAGGGCGCCACCAAGGGAACGGCCCTCACGTGGCTATGCGAGCACCTGGGCGAGCGTCTCGCCGACGCTTGGGCGTTCGGCGACAACATCAACGACATTCCCATGCTGCAGGCAGCGGGCCATGGCATGGCCATGATCAACGCCGAGCCCGAGGACCGCGAGGCCGCCGACGCCATTACCGAATACGACAACGACCACGACGGCGTCGCCCGCACCATCATGGCTGCCCTCGCCTAGCAGCAGCAGCCCGGCAGGGCAGCTAATTTGGGACGGGGCTATTTTAGCTGCCCGCTTGTGTCGGGTAGCTAAAATAGCCCCGTCCCAAATTAGCTGCCCCAGTCACAGTAGTCGTTGGGGACACTCTTAGCGGGGCACCGCAAGGACTGTCCCCGGCTGCCGGCAGAACGGGAACGTCCCCATCTGCCGGATTAGGCGGGGCTCTCCAGAACACGGCGGAGCTCCTGCTGGACAGCGTGGTCGCGGTTACGACCCACCACGCGATCGGCCACCGCCTTGAGCGCGGGGCGCGCGTTTTCCATCGCGCAGCCCGTGCCGACAAAGCGAATAATCTCATAGTCGTTCATCGAGTCGCCAAACGCCATGACCTCGTCGCGCCCAATGTCGTAATGCTCCGCGAGCTGCGCGATACCCGAGGCCTTCGACACACCAGGCTGCATGGCATCGATCCACGCGTTGCCCGAAGGCGCAAAAGTAAAGAGCTGACCAAGTTCGCGCTGTAGCACGTACGCACTGTCCATAACCGCACTGTCGTCGCAAAAGATACTCGCTTTGATGATATTTACGCTGGGATCGGGCAGCTCCCAAATGCGCTCGGCATTGGGAAGGTCCTTATCGACCTCACGCACGAACTTGCACTCGTCATCGAGCAGGAAGGACTTGGTTCGGTCAAAGAGCGCAAGATGCAGATTGGGAAACGTCCTGACGGCTTGGGCGAGCCTTCGAATCGCCAGGTGGGAATACACCTCACGGTCTACCATCTTACCGTCGGCGTAGACCTGGGCGCCGTTAGCGGCGACAAAGTCCATCTTGTCGCGAACGGGCGCAAAGAACTCGCACAGGCGATCGTAGCGACGACCTGATGATGCGGCGAAATGCACGCCATGCTCGTGTAGCGCCAGAATCAGTTCGTAGGTCTCGGGAGGCACCTGGCCGTTTTCGTCAAGCAGTGTGCCGTCCATATCGGATGCAATCAGTTTAAACATAGAAAAGCTCCCTTCGGGCTTGTTGGAATCGAACGTGTATCCGATTCCAACGTACCCAAAGGGAGCTCAAATAAGACTCCGCGGGCGTAAACGTTACAAGGACCTGGCAAATAGCTCACACATGCCAGAGGCCTACGGTCGCGGCGTCAGGCAGCCCGCCAAAGAATGTCCCCAACGACTAGTCGTTTAAGAACGTCCCCAATGACTAGTCGGCGTAGGTGAAGGTGGTGACGTCGAACATGTCCTCGGGGCGGATGCGGAGCGTCGGGATCACCGGCAGGGGCAGGAAGATGATGCCCATGATGGGATCGAGCGGCGGCTCAATGCCCATGGCGCGCGCCTTGACCATAAAGTCGTCGTGCTGTGCGGCGACATCCTCGGCCGTGCCCTCACTCATCAGACCACCAAGCGCCAGCGGAATACGCGCCACGACCTCGCCATTGCGTACCAGCACGTGACCGCCCTGCCCCACGGCTTCAACAGCCGCCATCATATCGGCAGCGTTATCGCCCACGACGCACACGTTGTGCGAATCGTGGCCAATCGTCGAGGCGATGGCACCGCCCGTGATGGTAAAGCCACGCACCCAGCCGCGACCGATGTGCTTGCCGACAAGACCCAGGCCCGCAGGACCATCACCGTCGGCACCCTCGGCCTGCAGCGACACGCCGCGGCCGTGGCGCTCGATCAGCATAATGCGGCGCAGGCCCTCGGCGCTCTCGGGGCGAGCCATACCCGTGATGGCCTTACCCGGCACCACGTCGATCACGGCCTCGCCCGGCTTAAAGGCATAGTCGAACACGTCGAGCGATAACTTCGGCAGCTTAACGGAAGCACGCAGCTCATCGGCAAGGGCCGCAACCTCGGCCATCTCGGGTGCGATCTCGCCCACAAAGGTGCCGTCCTGCGCCACCAGAGCACCGGCGGCATACACGCAATGCGGAGCCGTGGCAAACGTCAGGTCGTTGAGTACCAGCAGGTCGGCACGCTTGCCCGGGGCGATGGCGCCACGCAGCTCGTGCGGGTCGCGGCAACCGTGGTCCAGGCCAAACGCCTCGGCCGTGGACAGGGACGCCATAGAGATGGCAACCACGGGGTCAATACCGGCCTCGATAGCCACGCGGCAGGCATTGTCAATCATACCGGTCGAAAGCGCATCTGAGGGAGCGCGGTCGTCGGTCGCAAAGCAGCAACGACGGGCGCGGGCGGGGTTCTCCAGCAGCATCGGCGACAAGTTGGCCAGGTCGTGGCTGCAGGTGCCCTCGCGCAGCATGACATACATGCCGCGGGATAGCTTGTCGAGCGCTTCCTCGGGAATCGTCGACTCGTGGTCGGCGATAATACCCGCTGCGGCATAGGCGTTGAGATCCTTGCCGGCAACAAGCGGAGCATGGCCGTCGACCTGTTTGGACGGCGTCTGATTGGCAGCGTCAATGCGAGCGCAGGTCTCGGGATCGGCCATAAAGACGCCCGGCAGGTTCATCATCTCGCCGAGGCCAAATACGTCGCCCGGATGCTCGGCAAAAAACGCCTGCATATCGGCGGCGGTAATCACGGCACCGGCCTGCTCATCGGGCAGTGCGGGCACACACGAGGGCATCATGTACTTAATGGAAATAGGAGCGCGACGGCCGTCCTCGATCATAAAGCGCAGGCCGTCCAGGCCGGAAACGTTGGCGATCTCGTGGCTGTCGGCAATGGCAGTGGTGGTGCCACGCGTCGCCGCCATGCGCGCATACTCGGCGGGACGGATGTTCGAGGACTCGATATGCAGATGCCCGTCGATAAAGCCGGGAGCGATATAGCGACCCTGGCAGTCGATAACCTCGGTCGCCTCGTAGGTACCGGCGGCATCGTCGCGACCGTCGTAGAGCACGCCGACGATTACGCCGTCCTTGACGGCAACGCTACCGGGCGCCACGCGCTGACCGTACACGTCGACAATCTGCGCATTGGTAAACAGCGTGTCGACGGGCACGCGACCCTCGGCAGCCTCGATCACAGACCTCATGACCTCAACGGACATACATACTCCTTTAACGGTAGAAATAACTGCGGAGCGGACGAGCCTTCACCGCAGCAAGCCAACAGCCATTGTATGCCCAAAAGGAGGTCCCGCTAACACCCCATCCGCTTAACGGCACACGCCGCTTGGCGCAATGGGGTCAGACCGCCTTGGGTAGTCGTTGGGGACGTTCTTAAACGACTAGTCATTCAAGAACGTCCCCAACGACTACTTGCGACCAAGGCGACGCCGATGTTTTGGCAGCGCCAGCGAGCGGGCCACATTTGAGACAAGGTGACGTGAAACGAAAGGGCGCAGACCTTCTGGTCGCGCCCTTGAAGTTGAACGTCAGATTGTCCAAATGCGGCCCGCGCAGCGTCGAGCGGTTACGCGGTTTGGTAAAACCGCGTAACTAAATGAGCTTGAAGCCCTTGCGCTTGCCTACGGAGAGGGTGTCGCCCAGCTTGAGAGCGCTCGGGTCGATGTTGTAGCTCTTGGGAGCCACGGCCTTGCCGTTGATCTTGACGCCGCCGCCGTCGATGTCGCGGCGGGCCTGACCGGCGCTGGCCGAAAGGCCCAGGTCCTTGAGCAGGCCGGCGAGGTAGATCTGGCCCTCGTCGTTGACGGTCAGCTCGACGTGCTTCTCGGGGAAGTCGGCAAGCTGGCCCTCCTTGAACACGCGGTCGAACTCGGCCTGGGCCTCGTCGCCGGCGCCGGCGCCGTGGTAGGTATCGCACAGGTCGCGGCCCAGCGCGCGCTTGAGCTCGTAGGGGTCGGCGGAACCGTCGGCCAGGGCAGCGTCGATCTTGTCGACCTCGGCCGGGGTGAGCGAGCTGGCAAGACGATAGTACTTGCCGATCATCTCGTCGGGGATGGACATGGTCTTGCCGAACATATCCTTGGGAGCATCGGTCAGGCCGATGTAGTTGCCGTAGGACTTGGACATCTTGCGCACGCCATCGGTACCCTCGAGCAGCGGCATGGTAAGCGCGATCTGCGGCTCCATGCCCATCTTCTCCATAAGCTCGCGACCAGCGAGCAGGTTGAAGAGCTGGTCGGTGCCGCCCATCTCCACGTCGGCCTTGATCATGACCGAATCGTATGCCTGCATCACGGGGTACAGGAACTCGTGCAGGGCGATCGGCGTCTGGGACTGGTAGCGCTTGGTAAAGTCATCGCGCTCGAGAATGCGGGCGACGGTGAACTTGGAGCACACCTGCAGCAGGCCGGCCAGATCCATCGACAGGATCCAGTCGCCGTTGTGCACGATGGTGGTCTTCTCGGGATCCAGAATCTTCATGGCCTGGCTCACGTAGGTCTCGGCGTTGGCCTCGATCTGCTCCTGCGAAAGCTGCGGGCGGGTGGAGTTCTTGCCCGAAGGATCGCCGATCAGTGCGGTGCCGTTACCGATGATGAGGGTGACGTTGTGGCCCAGGTCCTGGAACTGACGCATCTTGCGCAGGGGCACGGCATGGCCCAGGTGCAGGTCGGGGCTGGTGGGATCGACGCCGAGCTTGATGTTGAGGGGCTCGCCCTTCTCAAGCTTCTTGCGAAGGTCGGCCTCGGGGACGATCTGCGCTGCGCCCGAGGTGATGATACGCATTTGCTCGTCGACAGACAGCATTGGGTATCCTCCTTTTGCTATAGCACCCTCACCGGATACGGCGGTGCTCGAAGTTCATAAACCCACTAATAATAACCAAAACGGCGCGACCGAACACCTACGACAGGAAAATCCTCGTCCTGCCGCACGCGTCGACAACGACCGGCAAACGCGTGCCGTCACGTTCGACCAAAAAGCGCGCCTGCTGACGACGCGAGCAGTCACGGCAACGGACCTGCCCCGTCGCATCCGTGGCGCAGACGCCCTCGGCAGTCAGCAAGCAGTGCTCGCATACCATGAGCTCGGGACGGTCGGCGTCGACAGCCCCCAAGACACCGGGGCAAGCGGCAAGCTCGGCAACGCGCTCCGCGTCGTCGGCGACAAGCTCGGCAGGCAAATACACACGGCCCGCGCCGAGCCTGCGCAGCCAGGCAAGCGTAACCCGGTTCGCGCAAAACACCGGAGCCGCAACGTCAAACGCCACGCCCAGCTCACGCGCCATCGCCACCTGTCCCAGATTTCGGCAGACGACGCGCCCGGCACGCCGCATAAGCGAGCGGGTACGCGAGGCATCGGCTGCGCGACAGACCTCGTCGAACACCACGGTCGCATCGGACAGATCGCGCTCGCCACACGGGTCGGCATCCATCAGCTGCCAGGCAAAGACCATGCGAGCGGAAGCTCCCTTTTCCGTCGGCTCCGCCAACGCCGCCTCGGGCACGTCGCCAACAGTCACGGCGCCCTCAAAGGGCAGCATCTCAACGGCTCGTGCAACGGGTACGACCGCGTCCGCCTCGACCCGCATGTGCTCCAGCGCCGTCGCCGTCTGCTCCAACACGCCGGCGCTGCGAATCAGGTACACCTCGCATCCCGCATCCACCTTACGCTTGCAGTGCACGGCAACGCGCTCCCCCGCCGCCGCATCCACCGGGCAGGGTACCTGGGGCCAGCGCTTGGGCACATCGGGGCGCGCATCGGCACCCGGATAGAACCGAATCTCGAGCGTATCGCCCGCGGCCACGGCGGCATCGAGCTCGACGGTCACCTCTTCGTGACCCACCGTCACCAAGTGGCCCACGCGCACGCCCTGGTTAATCGCACGCTCAAAGCTCATGAGCTCAGCACCCGATCGCCCCCGCAGATATGCATCGGTAAACCCGCGGTTGAACGACCTGCCCAGCTCGCGCTCGAGCGCCGACACGGCAGCGGCATCCCACGCGCCATCGCGCAGCATATCAAGTGCACGACGCCACACCCGCACCACGTTGAACACGTAGTCGGGGTTTTTCATGCGCCCCTCGATCTTGAGCGACGCCACCCCGGCCCCAACAAGCTCGGGCAGGTGCGCAATGCCCAGATAGTCGCGCGGGCACAGCAGACGATCGCCCTCCACGGAAACGACGCTCTCCCCCGCCTCGTCCACCAGGTCGTACGCCAGGCGACACGGCTGCGTACAGTCGCCACGCATCGCCGATCGTCCACGCCGCAAGGCCGAAGACTCGCAGGCACCCGAATATCCAATGCAAATCGCGCCATGGCAGAACACCTCGATAGGCACGCCGGTAGCACACAGGGCGGCAATCTCGTCGACCGCCAGCTCGCGGGCGGTCGTCACGCGCTCGACCCCGAGCTCGTCGGCAGCCAGGCGCACGGCGCCTTCGCTATGGACGCCCGCCTGCGTGGACAGGTGAATCTCGACCCTGGGAATCACCGCGCGCAACGCGCAGGCCAGACCGGCATCCGCCACGATCAAGGCGTCGGCACCCAACTCATGCGCGTGCGCCCCCAGCGCCACCGCGTCGGCCAACTCGTCATCGAACACGAACACGTTGAGTGTCACGTATACACGCACGCCGTGCGCATGCGCCACGGCGCAGCCGCGCAAAAACTCGCCGTCGGTAAAGCCGTGTGCGCTCACGCGGGCGTTAAACCCGCCCAGGCCCGCATAGACGGCATCGGCGCCCGCTGCAATCGCCGCGAGCATCTGATCGAGTCCGCCGGCAGGCGCCAACAGTTCGGGCAGCGCCATCCCGGCAGCCCCCGGCTCGTTATCGCATTGTCCGCTCGGCCCCATCGTCCGAATCGCCATCGGCAAACTCCTTACCAACAAGGTATGCATTCACTCTGAAAAATGCCGTCATCCAGCATACACGAGGCCTCGCGCGCCTCGTTTGGTTTATCGTGTAATAACTTATGTCCATCCTGCCCCAGCGGCGCACCCGCCGCCCGGCACGACATACCTGGAGGTCAATATATGGGTCCTCGCCAACGACAGGGACGCAGTCGTTCCAAGACGCATGCCCTGCCCATGATTCTGCTCTCGTTCTTGGGCTTTTTGCTCATCGCGGGCGTAGCGTTTGGCATCGGCATGATCGGCAACGTCAACCGTTGGCTGTCCGATCTGCCCGACTATACCGACGCCAACGCCTATCTGGTGAGTGAACCCACCGAGATCGTCGATTGCAACGGCAACAAGATCGCGAGCTTCTACACGCAAAACCGCAAGTCCGTCACCAAGGACCAGGTCTCTCCGTACGTGCTGCAGGGCACCGTCGACGTCGAGGACGAGCGCTTCTACGAGCACGGCGGTATCGACCTGTGGGGTATCGCGCGTGCCGCCGTGGCAACCGTCTCCGGTGGCCACGAGGGTGCATCGACCATCACCCAGCAACTGGTACGCAACACCATCCTGCAGGAGGAGCAGTTCGATTCGACCATCGAGCGTAAGGTGCGCGAGGCCTATATCGCCATCAAGATGGAGGAGATGTACTCCAAGGACGAGATCCTCATGATGTACCTCAACACCATCTATTACGGCCACGGTGCCTACGGCATCGAGGCCGCAGCCGAGACGTATCTGTCCAAGAGCGCCGCCGACCTCACCCTGAGCGAGGCCGCGCTGCTCATCGGCCTTCCCAACTCGCCTTCGCAGTACGACCCCACGGTCAATCCCGATCTGGCACTGTCTCGCCGCAACAAGGTTCTCGACAACATGCTGCGCCTGGGCCACATCACCCAGGAGGAGCACGACGCCGCGCAGGCAGAGCCCATCACCCTCAACGTAACCGAGATTTCGGGCAGCGGCGTCGACGTGTATTCGCAGCCCTACTTTGTCGCCTATGTTAAGCAGCTGCTGGAGCAGGAGTTCTCCACCGACGTGCTGTTTAAGGGCGGCCTAACCGTCAAGACCACCATCGACCCCACGATGCAGCAGACTGCCGAGGAGGCCGTGCGTGCCCAGCTCGACACGCTTTCGCTCGACGGCCTGGACATGGGCATGGTCGTCGTCGACCCCAAGACCGGCTACATCAAGTGCATGGTGGGCGGCTACGACTATAACGCCGACGAGAACCACGTGAACCACGCCACGGCCAAGCGTCCCGTGGGCTCCACGTTTAAGGCCTTTACGCTGGCCACTGCCATCCAAAACGGCATGAACCCCAACGTCACCCTCAACTGCAACTCGCCGCTCAAGGCTAAGGGCACCACGACCGAGGTGCAGAACTACGCCAACCAAAGCTACGGCACCATCACGCTCAAGCAGGCGACGGCATACTCCTCCAACACCGGCTATATCCAGGTTGCAGAGGCTATCGGCAATAACAAGATCATGTCGCTCGTCAAGAAGCTCGGCATCGATCCCTCTAAGGACAATATCGAGGACGTTCCCGTCATGACGCTCGGCACCGGCTCCATCTCGCCGCTCGAGATGGCCGCGGCCTATGCCACGTTTGCCAACGGCGGTTACTATCGCCAGCCGATCGCCATCACCGAGATTGATTCGCGAACTGGCTCGGTACTGTACCAGCACACCGATAACCCCTCGCAGGTGCTCTCCACCGGCGAGGCCGCGGCAGTGACCGACGTCCTGACCGGCGTCATGCAGGGCAGCGGCACGGGTGCCGCCGGCGCTCTGAGTGTGAACCAGCCCTATGCCGGCAAGACAGGTACCACCGACAACACCACCAACCTGTGGTTCTGCGGCTATACCCCGCAGCTGGCATGCGCCCTGTGGACCGGCTACTCCGCAGGTGAGATTCCCATCCAAAAGTACGGCACGGACCTGCTGGGCGACAGCACTAACCTGCCCGTCTTTAAGAAGTTCATGAACACCGTCCTTGCCGGCACCGAGCGCGAGGAGTTCCCGACCGGAACGGCCCCCACGTATAAGAACAACAACGTCTGGAAGTTCTACGGCACCAGCAACACCAAGAAGGCGGAAAGCGACACCGAGGACAAAGACGAGGAAGAGACCACGACTACGACAACCACGACTACAACCACGACCACCGAGACCACGGGCGGCAACACCACGGGTGGCACCGGAACGACCGGCGGCTCGACCGGCGGCGACGGTAGCGGTGGCGAAGGCGGCGGCGAGGGCGGTTCCCCCACTCCAACGCCTACGCCCACACCCGATCCCTCTACGGGTCAGTAGGAACCCAGCCATAGCCAAACAAAGGCGCCCGAGCAGATCAATGCTGCTCGGGCGCCTTTTTTCACGAGAAACCTCGCACACGCCTCAACACGATGCGACAAAAAACAGGGCGCCGACCATCGTCGACGCCCCATAAAAGTCGCTATATGCGCTCGTACGGCGCTATCCTCACGCGCCGCCTCGCCTACTTACGAGAGTTACTCAGCTTGTTGATGAGAGCCTCCAGGCGCTCGCCGTCCTCGGCGGTCTGGGCGATAACCAAGATGGTGTCGTTACCGGCGAGCGAACCGAGCACGTCGGGAAGCTCGGCGGCATCCACGGCGGCGGCGATGCCCGAAGCGGTGCCGGGCTGGGCCTTGATCATAACCAGATTGTCGGTGCGCAGAACGCCCGTTACCAGCTCCGAAACCATGCGCTGCAAATGCAAGTCCTCGGCCAGAACATAGATACCCTCGGGAAGCTTGCGCAGCCCCATATCGGCAATGTCGCGTGAAACGGTTGCCTGCGTGCAATCGAAACCCATAGCGCGAAGCTCGTCCACCAGCACGCGCTGCGTGCGAACATCCTTGTTGCGCACGATATCTCTGATGGCATCCTGGCGCCCATTGCGTTTTTTAGCCATACAAAACCTCACTCCATAGATGGCGGAGACAATCAATCAGTAATTGAATAGTTTAGCGCTATTTGATGGTATTTGTGAATAAGAACGCATTTCGAAACAATTCCATGCAAGATTGTTTCGAACATAGCCGTCTTAAGCAGTTTTAACGCCCGTCCGGTTAAAAAAAGCGGCCAGGTGCGTATACATCACGCAACGCACAGGCTTGGCACTGGCAATCGGTCCAAACAACAGGCCGAGCCCACGATGGTTATCCTTGAGTGCCGCGGCCATCTGACGAGTTCGAGATGCCTCGAGCATATCACGCATTCGAGCGGAACGCTCGATTGAAGAAACCCCATGCGGGCTCAAGCACAAATTTTCGATGCAGGCGACCAACCCGGCGAAGTAAAACATATGGCTCGCAACCTTTAGCTGCGTGTCACCGCCCGCCTCTACAAGCGAATCAGTAAGCTCGTCGAGCGCCCGGGCGTCATCGGTAAGCTTGGCAAACAATGTGGGGTCAAAAGCATCTGTAAGCTGTGGCGCCACCGTATGGAAACAGGCGTCACCGCACCCGGATATGCGTTGCGCCTGCGAAAGGGCGCATGTCATAAACCCAATCGAGCGAAGCGCACGGTCGCGCGACAAACACGTCTCGAACAACGAGCGGCTGTACATCACACCGGAAGTCTGGGCAATCAAGCCGCCGGAAATCATCTGAGACAGACCAGCCGCCAAAGAAGCACGGTCATCGATCGCAAGAGAGGTGGCATCCAGTACGCGCGAATGACGCTCACGATGAGCATCGTAGCGGTCGAGCGATGCCGTGGGAATCACCATGTCTGCCGCAGCATCGCACGCAACATCAACCATCTTGGAAAGGGACTGTGGGGCAAACCACTCGTCGGCATTCATGGCAACAATCTGCAATCCACGCGAGGCGGCAAAACCGGCCTTGAGACATGCTCCGCGCGCCGAATCCTCGACGTCAATCAAATCGATGTGAATATCCCTGCCAGCGGCAACTTCGAGTGAATGGCGCACGCCCGGCGCAACGTCGCGACAAACCACGACAATTTGCAGGTCATAGAGGTCTTGGTTCTGGACGCTCTCGAGCGCGCGCATCGCATAGCTGGGCGAACCCTCAACAATAAGGATCACCGAAAGTCGCGGATGCGAACCACGTCGAACCAAGTTTTCCGTCCTCTCGACAGCGCCAAATCAAACCGTCGTTCATGGTACACCCGAGCTATAAAAGCAACGAGCCGCCTAACATGTTGCACGCCAAGAACAGATGTTGCACACGCGCAGCTCACACATAGTATGTGCCAGGTACGGACGCGCCGAGCACTCCCCTAGTCGAGCACGACAAGCTCGGCTGGATCGTAATCGACGCCCATAAACGTAAGGCCGCAGGCAGGCGCCGTGGGACCCGCAGCGGTACGGTCGCAGGCGTCAATAACCTCGCGCATCCACTCGGGATCGCGACGATGCATGCCAATCTCCACGAGCGTGCCCACAATAGTGCGCACCATCGAGTGCAAAAAGGCGTTGCCCTCGATAGTGAAGGTCAGGATATCCTCGCCAAAAGCGACCTCGTGGCCAAACTCGGCACGCATCACGCAGCGGTGCGTAGGCTTGCCCACGGCAGAGGCGACCTTGCAAAAGCTCTTAAAGTCTTGTTCGCCCAAGAGCGCAGGGCACGCGGCAGCCATGGCATCGACATCCAAGGGAAAGCGTTGCCACCACACCGCACCGCGCGAGAGCACGGGGCGCGCGTCGCGATCGGCAATACGGTACGTATACGTACGGGACCGCGCGTCAAAGCGCGCAGAAAAGCCCTTACGGGCCTTGTAGACCTCGTTTATGGCGATATCTTTGGGAAGGAGGGCATCCATAGCCCTCAGCCACCTACGGCGCGTACACGCAAGCTCAGCGTCCGTTACGGGCACGCTGATGTACTGCGCCACCGCATGCACGCCGGCATCGGTACGGCCTGCACACGTCAGGTCGATTGGACGGCGCAAGAGCGTCTCGATAGCGCGACGCAGCTCGCCCGCAACCGTCGTTTGCCCCGGCTGCTCCGCAAAGCCGCTATAGGACGAACCGTCATAGGCAACACGGAATACGAGCGTGGCATCGAGCTCTGGAATCGAATTCAAATCAGACGGCGCGGTCATGGGCGCTCCCAACAAACAATCAACGGTATCGCGACAAAAAAAGAGGGGTACGCGAGCGTACCCCTCGAATATAGCCTATGCAGACGGATTGTCTACTCAGCGGTCTCCTCAGCAGGAGCCTCCTCGACGGCCTCGACCTTCTTGGGAGCAGCGGCCTTCTTGGGGGCCGGAGCAGCCTTCTTGGCCTTAGGCGTGCAAGGCTCGGTGACGAGCTCCATGATAACGATAGGAGCGTTGTCGCCCTTACGGTTACCGAGCTTCATGATGCGGGTGTAACCGCCGTTGCGGTCCTGCCACATGCCCTGAGCAGCCTTGTCGAAGATCTCGGCAACGAGCTGCTTATCGCCGAGCTTGGCGATGGCCAGACGACGAGAGTGCAGGTCGCCCTTCTTGGCCCAGGTGATGATCGGATCGACGACCGAACGCAGCGCCTTAGCGCGGGTCTCGGTGGTCTTGATGCGGTCGTTCTCGAAGAGGGCCTTGGCCAGGCTCTTCTTCATGGCCTTGGTGTGGCTCGCATCGGTGCCGAGCTTCAGGCCCTTCTTAACGTTGTGACGCATGGTCTAGTTTCTCCTCAAATATGCGAAGCATTAAGCCTTCAGGCTCAGGCCCATGGACTCAAGCTTGTCCTTCACTTCCTCGATCGACTTAACACCGAAGTTACGGATGTTGAGCAGATCGTTCTCCGAGAACTCAACGAGCTGACGGACCGAGTGAATGCTGGCGCGCTTAAGGCAGTTGTAGGAACGGACGGAAAGGTCCAGATCCTCAATCTGCTTGTCCAGCTCGGCGTTGTCGTTGGTGACCTCGGGAGCGAAGATCGAAGCCTCCTCCTCGACCTCGGGGGTCTCGGCAAGGTTCATAAAGGCAGCCATATGCTGGTTGATGATATTGGCAGCCTGGACCACGGCGTCGCGCGGAGCGATGGAGCCGTTGGTCTCGATCTCGAGGACAAGGCGGTCGTAGTCGGTGTGTTGACCGACACGGCAAGCCTCAACGAGCTTGGCGCAACGGGACACCGGCGAGTACAGCGAGTCGACGTGGATCACACCGATGGGATCGTTGTCGCGCTTGTTAGCCTCGCCAGAGACATAGCCGCGGCCATAGCCGATGCGCATGCTCATGGTGAGATGGCCACCCTCGGTGAGCGTAGCAATGTGCTGCTCGGGGTTGACCAGCTCAAACTCGGACGGAATAAAGAAGTCCGCACCGGTGACCTCGCAGGGGCCGTCAACCGAAATGGTGGCGGTCGCCTCGTCGGTCGTGCCGAGAGCCCTGAAGACAAGACCCTTGACATTCAGGACGATGTCGGTGACATCCTCGACCATGTTAGGGATGGTCATGAACTCGTGCTGCGCGCCATCGATCTGAATAGCCTCGACGGCGGCACCCTCGAGTGAGGACAGAAGAACGCGACGAAGGGAGTTACCCAGTGTATCGCCGTAGCCACGCTCGAGCGGCTCGACGGAGACACGAGCAGACGTCTCGTTAATCTCTTCGACCTGAACCTGAGGCCTAATGAATTCTGACATGTATTACCTCCAGCCTCAGCAGCCCGGATGGACTACTTAGAGTAGAGCTCGACGATGAGCTGCTCGTTGATATCACCGCTGATCTGCTCACGCGTCGGCAGAGCGAGCACGTTACCAGACAGCTTCTCGATATCGACCTCGAGCCAGCCAGGGACCTCGAAACGCTCGGAGGAAATCAGGGCCTCCTTGATGGGGAGGAGGTCACGGAACTTCTCGCCGACAGCGACGACGTCGCCGGCCTTGACGCGGTAGGACGGGATGTCCACGCGCTTGCCGTTCACGGTGAAGTGACCGTGACGGACGGACTGACGAGCCTCTTTGCGGGTGCGGGCGAAGCCAAGACGGAAGACGACGTTGTCGAGGCGAGACTCAAGGATGATCATGAGGTTCTCACCGGTGACGCCGTTCATCTTACGGGCCTTGTTGAAGTAGCCGTGGAACTGCTTCTCCAGAACGCCATAGATGAACTTGACCTTCTGCTTCTCGCGCAGCTGCATGCCGTACTCAGATTCCTTGCGACGGCGCTTGGGCTGACGGATAGATTCCTTCTTGCTGCTGTAACCGAGCTCAGCGGGATCGATCCCGAGCTGACGGCAGCGCTTAAGAACAGGAGTCCTGTCGATTGCCATATTGATACGATCCTTTCAGTTACACGCGGCGACGCTTCTTGGGGCGGCAGCCGTTGTGCGGGATGGGGGTCTTGTCCTGGATGCTCGAGACCTCGAGGCCAGCAGCCTGGAGGGAGCGGATGGCGGTCTCACGACCGGAGCCGGGGCCCTTGACGAAGACGGAAACCTTCTTCATACCGTGCTCCATGGCCTGCTTGGCAGCAGCCTCGGCAGCCATCTGGGCAGCGAACGGCGTGGACTTACGGGAGCCCTTGAAGCCCACCTGGCCAGCCGACTTCCAGGAAATGACGTTGCCCTGGGGATCGGTGATCGAAACGATCGTGTTGTTGAACGTAGAACGAATGTGAGCCTGGCCCACGGAAATGTTCTTACGGTCCGCGCGCTTCAGACGGGCAGCGCGAACGTTCTTCTTAGCAGTAGCCATCTATCTAGCGCTCCTTATTTCTTCTTCTTAGCACCGATCTGACGCTTCGGGCCCTTGCGGGTACGAGCGTTAGTGTGGGTGCGCTGGCCGCGGACCGGGAGGCCCTTGCGGTGACGAAGGCCGCGGTTGCAGCCGATGTCCATAAGGCGCTTGACGTTCTGGTTGCGCTCACGGCGGAGGTCGCCCTCAACCATGATCTGGTTCTTGTCGATATAATCGCGGATGGCGTTAACCTCATCCTCGGTGAGGTCCTTAACGCGCGTATCCACGTTAACGTTGCACTCGACGCAAATCTTCGTCGCAGTGGTGCGGCCGATGCCGTAAATGTAGGTCAGACCGATCTCAACGCGCTTCTCACGCGGGAGGTCGACACCATTAATACGGGCCAACGTAGTCTCCTCTCTTAACCCTGACGCTGCTTATGACGGGGGTTCTCGCAAATGACGAGGACCTTGCCATGGCGCCTAATGATTTTGCACTTATCGCACATCTTCTTGACCGAAGGACGTACCTTCATCGTTCTTCCTTTCGGTAGCGCTCAAACTACTTCCCTACTATCTACTCGCCCAGCCGCAGGCGTTTAAAACTATGGCTGGTCTTCACACGCAATCCGACCGTAGGTTGAGCTAAGCCTGCAGTCGGAAAAGGAGTGCGTGTATGCGTGCCGCTATTTATAGCGATAGGTGATGCGGCCGCGGGTCAGGTCGTACGGGGAAAGCTCCACGACAACCCTGTCACCGGGGAGAATACGGATGTAATTCATTCGGATCTTGCCAGAAATGTTGCACAGAACCGAATGACCGTTCTCGAGCTCGACCTTAAACATGGCGTTGGGCAGCGGTTCCTTTACCGTACCCTCGAGCTCAATTGCGTCTTCCTTCTTCACAAGCAATCATCTTTCTCTAGAAAACGACAGCGATTGAGTATTCTACAACACGTATGCACGCATCGTAATAACTTCGTAATGGCTCCACAACTACGTGGAACTTGTTACATTTCTCCGCCCTGGAGCGAACACCAGGATCCTTGCGCGTCGGTGGTGAGAATCACCGGGCCGTCATCGGTAATGGCGACGGTGTTCTCGTAGTGCGCGGCGGGCAGGTGGTCGTTGGTCGTGACGATCCAACCATCGGAGCCCGTGCTCACATGATTGGATCCCATCGTGACCATCGGCTCGATGGCAATGACCATTCCAGCCTGGAGACGAACGCCCCTCCCCTTCTTTCCATAATTCGGAACGTTGGGGTCCTCGTGCATCACATGGCCAATTCCGTGCCCCACATAATCGCGAAGCACGCCATAGCCGTGAGACTCGGCGAGGGACTGGACGGCATAACCAATGTCCCCAATATGGTTACCGGGAACAGCCTGCTCGATGGCAGCCTTAAGGCAATCGCGCGTAACCTCGCACAGGGCCTTGGCCTCGGGCGTGGGGGTACCGACGAAAAACGTCCAAGCGTTATCGCCGACCCAACCGTCGACAACGGCACCCGTATCGATGGAGATGATATCGCCATCGCGCAGGATCATGTCAGGATTGGGAATACCGTGCACAACGGCATCGTTGATCGATGCACAGATGGTACCGGGGAACCCGCCGTAACCCTTAAAGGCCGGGGTGCCACCATGCATGCGGATAATCTGCTCCGCAAGCTGATCGAGCTCAAAGGTCGAAACACCAGGGCGAACCATGGCCCCAACGTGGCGGAGCGCCATCTTAGATAGCGCTCCTGCCTTCTTCATCTGCTCGATTTGCGTTGCAGACTTAATCTTGATCATAGACCGAGAGCCTCTTTGACATCCCCGTACACGGTCTCGCGAGCCTGGTCACCGTTGACCGACTTAAGCAGACCCTGGCCACGATAGTAGTCGACGAGCGGACTCGTGGACTTCTCGTAGACGTCGAGACGGTTCTTGATGGTCTCGGGCTTGTCGTCGTCGCGCTGATACATCTCGCCACCACACTTGGGGCAGGTAACATCGGCAGCGGTGCCGGTGTAACCGCAAGCGCGGCAGGTGCGACGCGAAGACAGACGGTCGATGATGACCTCGGGGGCCACGTCGACCAGAAGGGCGCAGTCAATCTCGCGACCCATGGCGGAGAGCTCGGAATCGAGTGTCACAGCCTGGGCAGTGTTGCGCGGGAAGCCATCGAGGATGAAGCCCTGCTGGGCGTCATCGGCGGCAAGGCGCTCCTTGACAAGGTCGATAACGAGCTGGTCGGGAACGAGCTCGCCGGCGTCCATGTACTTCTTAGCCTGAATACCAAGCTCGGTGCCACCCTTGACGGCAGCACGCAGCAAGTCGCCCGTGGAAATGTGAGCGACGCCGAACTCGGCGACGAGCTCCTGTGCGACGGTGCCCTTACCGGCACCCGGAGCTCCGAGCAATACGAGGTTCATGAGCAATCCTCCTCTAGCCTATTTAAAGAATCCATCGTAATCATACATCTTGATCTGGCCTTCGAGCTTATCGACCGTGTCGAGCACGACGCCGACCATGATGAGGATGGACGTGCCGCCAAATGCCTGGATCAGATGGTTGCCCGTGAAGGAGAAGATAATCGAAGGCACGATGGCGATGAGCGCCAAAAAGACAGCGCTGGGAAGCGTAATCTTGTTGAGCGCGTTCTTGATGTAGGCCGCGGTAGCCCTGCCCGGACGGACGCCCGGAATAAAGCCGCCCTGCTTCTTAAGGTTGTCGGCCGTGTCATCGGGGTTGAACACCATGGAGGTGTAGAAGTACGCGAAGAACACGATGAGGACAACATTAAGCACCCAGTTGAGCCAACCGGTCGAAAGCGCAGAGGCAACTGCCTGAATCCAGCCGATGCCGGGGAAGAACACAGCAATCTGAGCCGGGAAGTACAGCAGCGCCGAAGCGAAGATGATCGGCACGACGCCCGCGGTGTTGACCTTGATGGGCAAGTAGGTGGTCTGGCCACCCATCATGCGACGGCCCACGACGCGCTTGGCGTAAGAGACCGGGATGCGGCGCTGGCCGCGCTCAAGGAAAACGATCAGCGGGATGACCAGCAAGATGATGGCGCAGATGATCACCATGGTGATGATGCCACCGGCGTTACCCTCGGTGCTGGAGAAGATCGCCTGCGGAAGACCGGCCATGATGTTCGCGAAGATAATCAGCGACATGCCATTGCCGATACCGCGCTGGGTGATGAGCTCACCAATCCACATGATCAGCATGGCGCCCGCGGTGAGCGTACCGACGATCATGAGGTCAAAGATGATCTCGGGAGCACCGGCACCGTTGAAGCTAATGCCGAAGCTCTTAAAGAGGAAGAGGTAACCCACGGAGTTGAGGATAGCCAGAGCCAAGGTGAGGTAACGCGAATACTGCGTAATCTTGGTCTGACCGACCTCGCCCTCGCGGGCAAGCTCATGCAGGGAAGGCACGACGGCCTGGAGCATCTGGAGGATAATCGAGCTCGTGATGTACGGCATGATGCCCAAAGAGAACACCGAGACATAGCTCAACGCGCCACCAGAGAAAAGATTCAGGAGGGCCATAGCACCTGCGGCGACCGAGTTGCTCCCGGTCGAGAAAAGGCCCAGCATCCCCTGGAAGGGAATGCCGGGCACAGGAACGTGCGCACCAATGCGGTACACGACGAGCATAGCTATGGTAAAAAGAATCTTTTCGCGCAGTTCTTTGATGCGGAAAGCATTCTTAAGACCATTTAGCACGGCAGCTCGACCTTTCCGCCGGCGGCCTCGATCTTGGCCTGCGCAGAGGCGCTGACCTTGTCGACCTTGACCGTGAACTTCTTGGTGAGCTCACCATTGCCGAGCACCTTAACGGGCTCGAACTCGCTCTTGGTGATGCGAGCGGCCTTAAGAGCGGCACCGTCGATCACAGCGCCGTCCTCGAACTTACGCTCGAGACGCTCGACGTTGACAGCGGTGTACTCGATACGACGGGGGTTGCGGAAGCCCGGAAGCTTGGGTAGGCGCATAGCCAGCGGAGTCTGGCCACCCTCGAAGCCGGCACCCTTGGTGCCACCAGAGCGGGAACCCTGGCCCTTCTGGCCGCGGCCAGAAGTGGTGCCGTGACCCGAAGAATTGCCACGGCCGACGCGCTTGCGGTTCTTGGTGGAACCGGGCGCGGGAGTAAGATCGTGAAGCTGCATTTGCTACTCCTCTACAATCTCGACAAGGTGCTTGACCTTGAAGATCATGCCGCGGACGGACTCGTTGTCAGCAATCTCGCGAACCTCGCGGATCCTGTGGAGACCGAGGGCACGGACAGTACGGACCTGGTCCTGCTTGCAACCATTGGTGCTGCGGACCTGCTTGATCTTGATGGTGTCAGCCATGCTTAGTTCTCCTTACCGACGAACATCTCGGAGACCGTCAGGCCACGGCGAGCCGCGACGTCCTCAGGGCTGGAGAGCTCCTTGAGGCCCTCGACGGCAGCCTTGATGATGTTGAGGCCGTTGTCGGTACCGAGGGACTTGGACAGGACGTTCTTGATGCCAGCAAGCTCGAAGAGGGGACGCACAGCGCCGCCGGCGATAACGCCAGTACCCTCGACAGCGGGCTTGATGATGATGCGGCCGGCACCAAAGTGACCGAGAACCTCGTGCGGAATGGTGCCCTGATCGGTCACCGGCACGTGGAACATGTTCTTCTTGGCATCGAGAGACGCCTTGGAGATGGCCAGGGGCACCTCAGCGGACTTGCCCATGCCAACGCCGACGTTGCCCTTGCCGTCGCCAACGACGACGAGAGCGACGAGGCTCATGCGACGACCACCCTTGACGGTCTTCGACACGCGGTTGATGTAAACGACGCGCTCCTCGAACTCGGAGGCCTCGCGCTGCTGCTTCTGATTACGAGCCATGTGCTACATACCTCCTAGAACTCGAGACCGGCGGCACGAGCACCGTCGGCGAGGGCCTTGACGCGGCCATGGTAGATACGGCCACCGCGATCGAAGGCGACCTTGGTGATGCCGGCCTCGATGGCGCGCTTGCCAACGAGCTGACCGACCTTCTCCGCAGCCTCCTTGTTCGAGGTGTGGGTGCCCTTGAACTCGGCCTCGAGGGTCGAGGCAGAGACGAGCGTCAGGCTGGAGCCCTTGCTGTCGTCGATGATCTGGGCATAAATGTTGGCGTTAGTACGGGTCACGCGAAGACGCGGACGCTCGGCGGTACCCGAGACCTTGCCGCGAACACGACGCTGACGACGCTTGAGGCCTTCCAGCTTCGCCTTATGCTTGTTCATACGTAAACTCCTAAAAAGGTTGATCTTGCCAGCACCTGACGGGGTGCTGGTCTTATGCGAGTGAGTCGGTTACGACTACTTGGCGGCCTTACCCAGCTTGCGGCGGATGTGCTCGCCAACATAGTGGATACCCTTGCCCTTGTAAGGCTCGGGAGGACGATGGCCGCGGATCTCAGCGGCGATCTGACCGACCTGCTGTTTGTTGATACCCTTGACGTTCACGTGGGTGTTGTCGGGAACCTCGAAGGTGATGCCCTCGGGAGCCTCGACGATCACGGGGTGCGAGAAGCCCAGGGAGAACTCGAGGTTCTTGCCCTTCTGCTGCACGCGGTAACCGACGCCGGCGAGCTCGAGCTTCTTCTCGAAGCCCTCGGAAACGCCAACAACCATGTTGTGGATGAGGGCGCGGGTGAGGCCGTGGCGGGCACGGGTCTCACGCTCGTCGTCGGGACGGGAAACGGTGAGGACGTTGTCCTCGACGTTAATAGCGAGCTTCTCAAAGACATCGAGCTCGAGCTGGCCCTTGGGGCCCTTGACGACAACGTTGTTGCCGTTGACTGCCACTTCGACTCCGGCGGGAATCTGGACAGGCTTATTACCGATACGAGACACGGTGATCTCCTTTCCTTCTACCTACCGAGCGAATTACCAGACGTAAGCGATGATCTCGCCGCCGACGTTGTGCTTGCGAGCATCGCGGTCGGTCATGACGCCATGGCTGGTGGAAATAATGGCGGTACCAAGGCCACCGCGGACGCGGGGCATGTCGGCAACGCCGGTGTACTTACGCAGGCCCGGCTTGGAAATGCGGCGGATGCCGTTGATGACCTTAGCCTTCTTGGGACCATACTTAAGCGTGATGTGCAGAGTCTTCTGGGGAACGGTGTCCTCGACATCGTAGCCCTCGATGTAGCCCTCCTCGTGCAGAACACGAGCGATCTCGACGAGCTTCTTGCTGCTCGGCATGGAGACCGTGGCCTTGTTCACAGAGTTAGCGTTACGGATGCGCGTAAGCATATCTGCGATCGGGTCTGTAAGGTTCATACAGATTCTCCTTCGTTCTTGATGAACACGTGCTCTTGGTTCTTCGCCGCCCTTAACGGCAAAGCCTAACTAGCGCGTTTTCCCTGTTCCAAACGGATGCTTGAAACGCTGGTAGTGACTTACCAGCTGGCCTTCTTAACGCCGGGAAGCTCGCCCTTGAGTGCAAGCTCACGGAAGCAGACACGGCACAGGCCGAACTTGCGGTACACAGAGTGCGGACGGCCGCAGCGCTGGCAGCGCGTGTACTCACGAGTAGAGAACTTCTGCTTGCGATTGCACTTGACGATCATCGATGTCTTAGCCACTTATATCCTCCTCACATAGAGTATTGTTCGCCCCAAGCGCCGCCCCCTTGTGGGAACGGCGCTTATAGGGCAGGTGAACCTATTTCTTGAACGGGAAACCGAAGGCGTCCAGAAGGGCCTTGGCCTCCTCATCGGTGTTGGCGGTGGTCACGAAAGTGATGTCCATACCACGCTGGTGATCGACGGAATCGAAGTCGATCTCGGGGAAGATGAGCTGCTCGGTGACGCCCATGGAGAAGTTACCACGGCCGTCGAAGCTCTTGGCGGAGATGCCGCGGAAGTCGCGGATACGGGGGATCGCGACGGAGGTCAGACGATCGAAGAACTCCCACATACGGTCGCCACGCAGGGTAACCTTGCAGCCGATCGGCATACCAGCGCGCAGGCGGAAGGTAGCGATGGACTTGCGGGCACGGGTGATCATCGGCTGCTGGCCGGTGATGGCGCGCAGGTCGCGCACGGCACCGTCGATGGCCTTGGAATCGGTAGCGGCCTCGCCGACACCCATGTTCACGACGATCTTCTCAAACTTGGGGATCATCATGACGTTCTCGTACTGGAACTTGTCCTGAAGCTGCTGCTTGACCTCGTTGTTGTACTTGGTCTTCAGACGCGGCACATACTTCTCTTCTGCCATTGTTCACTCCTTCTTGGGGTTTTAAGCACGGGGCGTGGCCACGATGGGTTGTCCTCGTGCCTCCTGGCTGCATCCGCGCCGCTCATGGCATTTCGCGGTTTGGACTCGACGCAGCAGGAGCCGACAAAACAATCGGTACTATACGCGCATTGGGTGCGTATTTCCAGAAAAACCTCGTCTGCCTGCACAACTCCACAACTCCCCCGCACAAATGGATCCCAAAAAGCAGTTGCGGTGAAATAGTTCCTGGCTGACCGCCCGTCAGGCTTATCTAGGAACTATTTCACCGCAACTCATATATGGGGATGCGATTAGCGCTTGCGGGGGACGAGTTTGGTGCGGCGCAGGTGGATCATCTCGGCAGCGATGGAGATGGCGATCTCTTCGGGATCCTCTGCCTGAATGGCAACGCCAATCGGCAGGTGCAGCTCGTCAATCTGGTCCTGCGTAAAGCCCTCCTGCTCCAGGCGGGCGCGCACAAACGCCGTCTTGCGGCGCGAGCCCAAGCAGCCCAGATAGGCGGGTTTGGCGCGCATGGCCTGAATCACCACGTCGATATCGGACTTGTGGCCCGCTGTGGCCACGACCACCAAGTCGCGCGGGCCGATGGGACACAGCTCGCTCAGGTTCTTGTAATCGACCAGACGACGGTCGTAGACACCGGGCACCCATTCGGGGGTCAGCGTGCCGGGGCGGTCGTCGCAAGCCACGACGGC
>UQTD01000002.1 GCA_900543845.1 uncultured Collinsella sp. | reverse complement strand
CTGTCCACGTCCATGACGTCGACCATGCGCGAAGGCAACCAGCGCGCCGGTCACCTGGCCAGCTACGATGCGTCCAACCTGCAGATGCCCGAGCGCCGCGAGGACGGTTCCTACACGGTGCCCATCCGCATCCTGCGCATCCACATGGAGGAGGACGCCGCCAAGATGGTGCACGTGGGCGGTGCCGAGGGCCGCATTACCGCCGCGGCCGAGTCACTCGTCGACTACAACCGCTGCGGCACGCCTTTGATTGAGCTCGTGACTGAGCCCGACTTGCGTACGCCCGAGGAAGCGCGCCTGTTTATGGAGAAGCTCCGCCGCATCTTTGTGACACTGGGCATTTCGGACTGCTCCATGGAGAAGGGCTCTATGCGCTGCGACGGCAACGTGTCGCTGCGCCGCCGCGGCGAGACCAAGCTGGGCACCAAGACCGAGCTCAAGAACCTCAACTCGTTTAAGAGCCTGCACGACGGCCTTGCTTACGAGATTTGCCGTCAGGCCGAGGTGCTCGAGGAGGGCGGCATTATCTACCAGGAGACCCGTCACTGGGAGCCCAGCCGCAAGCGCACCGTGGTCATGCGTGTCAAGGAGACGGCCGACGACTATCGCCTGTTCCCCGATCCCGACCTGGCGCCGTTCGATCTGGACGACGAGTTCATCGACCGCTGCCGTGGCGAGATCCCTGAGCTGCCCGATGCCAAGCGCGTCCGTTTTGAGGCCGACTTTGGCATTAAGACAGCCGACGCCGAGCAGATTGCCGGCGACCCCGAGTTTGCCGACTTCTTTGAGGCCGCTGCTGCCGGTATGGCCGGCAAGGAGGCCCAGACGGTCGCAAACCTGCTGGTCAACGAGATGATCGCCTACCTTAAGGGTGCGGGCGTGTCGCTCGCCGAATCCGGCATCGCGCCGGCTCAGGTGGCAGCTCTTGCCAAGCTGCTGGCGACCGATGCCATCAGCTCCAACCAGGCGCACGAGGTCTTTGAGACCATGGCCCAGACCGGTGACGATCCCAACAAGATCGTTGACGAGCGTGGTATGCGTCAGGTGAGCGATGCCGGCGCGCTGCAGCCGATTGTGGACGAGGTGCTGGCAAACTGTGCCGATCAGGCGCAGCAGTATCGTGACGGCAACCAGAAGGTTATCGGCTTTTTGGTGGGCAAGTGCATGAAGGCGAGCCGCGGTAAGGGCAATCCGAAGCTCTTCAACGAGTTGCTGAGAACGTCGCTCTCGTAAGCGGGAACCCGGGAGCCCCGGCAGGGCGGGTGCTTCCTCAAAATTTCGAACAGTCCTGCGCAAGACGAAGGCCACATTAAGTGGCCTTCTTTGCGTGCGGAACTCATATCGAGCAAAAGCCCAAGCGGCCCTCTCGGTTCAGCCAAGTTGACGTAGTTGAGATGCAGCATGCGGTCTGCTCACTTCTCGAAGTTCTTAGCGGAAATGAGTTGACTTGCAACAACGTTTTGCTTGCGATGACGGTTGGGCTGCAACAAAGTTTTTATTGGACCTCGAACCCTATACTCGATGTTCGCTTCGTTCATTGAGTTACCCTTTGCATGAGGCCGGGACATATCGTCCCGCCCGCAGTTTCGCAGGCCGCAGGCCGAGAATGTTTGAGGACGGGATGATATGTCCCGGCCTCCCGGGAGAGTTACCTATGAACTACGCGAACATTAAGTATTTCGATATTGCTGATGGTGAAGGCGTTCGTACTTCTCTGTTTGTGAGCGGGTGCCGTCGTGGGTGCAAGAATTGCTTTAACTCTGTCGCGTGGGACTTTGCTGCGGGCGAGCCGTTCGATCGCGCCGTCGAGGATAAGATTATCGAGAGTCTCGATCATCCCTTTATCGATGGCCTGACGATTCTGGGTGGCGAGCCTATGGAGCCCGAGAATCAGGCGGGGCTTGTTGACTTTATCGAGCGCGTGCGTGCGGCCTATCCTGCTGGGTCGGGCAAGACCATTTGGTGCTTTACCGGTGACGTGCTCGAGGAGCTTATGCCGGGTGGCCGTCATCATACCGAGGTGACGGACCGTATCCTGGCCTGCCTCGACATGTTGGTGGACGGCCCGTTCGTTCAGGATCTGTACGATATCTCGTTGCGCTTTAGGGGCTCGAGCAATCAGCGCGTGATCGACATGAACGCCACGCGCGCTCGTGCTGCACGTGAGGGCGTTGCGCTTTGCGATGCTGTGGAGCTTTGGCGGGACGATCCGGTCTATTCGACCCATACTATGTAGCTGGCAGAGGTTGCGTGCCGGCGTGGTACCATAGCGCGAACGCGAAATCGAAAAAAGTGAGGCCCAGATGGTCGATCAGGAAAAAGTCGAGACTGCCATTAAGCTGCTGCTTGAAGGTATAGGCGAGGACCCAACTCGTGAGGGCCTGCTGGAGACTCCGGCACGCGTCGCCCGTATGTATGGCGAGATTGCCGGCGGTATGGACCAGAGTGCCGAGGAGCACCTGTCCAAAACTTTTGCCGTCGCTTCGAACGATTTGGTTATCGAGCGCGACATTACGTTCTACTCGCTGTGCGAGCATCATCTGCTGCCGTTTTATGGCAAGGCCGCCATTGGTTATATCCCTAACGGTCGGGTGGCTGGACTTTCCAAGCTCGCCCGCACGGTTGAGGTCTATGCCCGCCGTCTGCAGCTGCAGGAGCAGCTGTGTGCGCAGGTTGCCGATGCTCTCATGGAGTATCTTGCTCCCCAGGGAGCGATTGTGTTGATGGAGGCCGAGCATATGTGCATGACGATGCGTGGCGTGCAAAAGCCCGGCACCAAGACCGTGACGCTCGCTCGCCGCGGCATCTTTGAGACCGATCCGTCGCTCGAGGAGCGATTCTTTAGGATGCTGGACCGCTAACCATGAGAGCCGTTAACGACTTTGCATCGAAGACCGATGAGGGAACGCCGCGTCGCGGTTTTATGGCTTCGGGCCTAGCCCCCTTTGGTGCCATGCCTCGTATCGATTACATCTGTGCCAACGGCCTGTTCCGGCGGCACCTGGGCAACATTGCACAGTTGGAATCGGGGCGTATCTTCTGCCGCCACGGTATTGACCATCTGCTCGATGTCGCTCGCATTATGTGGATCAAGAATCTCGAGGAACAGCTCGAATTTGACCGCGAGGTCATCTACGCCACGGCACTTCTTCACGATATCGGCAAAGATGAACAGTATGAATCGGGTATATCCCATGATGTTGCAAGCGAACGCGTCGCTGATGCGATTCTCGGCGGCATGCCCGATGACGTAGCGTTTGAGCCGGCCGATGCTGCGGCCATTAAGACGGCCATTCTGGGCCATCGAAAGCTGCGCGTGAACAGCCAACCGCTCGAGCGTCTGCTCTATGCAGCCGACAAAGCGTCGCGCGCCTGCTTTGCATGCCCCGCGCGCAATGCTTGCAATTGGAGCGATGATAAAAAGAACCTGTCGATTCGCGTGTAGTTAGTTTGCGCGGTCGGGGTTCTAAACGAAGGAGACGATCGCGATGAGTAACAAGAAACTGCCCGAGAATGCAACCAAGACTGAAGGCGCCGAGCTCGCCCGCCGTGGAAGGGGCGAAATATCCACCGCAGCGGCGGTGCCCCACGTGAGCTATGACGACCTGCGCCATGCTGACCGCATTACTATCGACGGTCTCGAGGTCTTTGCCAACCACGGTGTGTATCCCGAAGAGAACGCGCTGGGCCAGAAGTTCATCGTGTCCTTGGTGCTCTATGCCGACCTGCGTGCAGCAGGGGAGCACGACAACCTGGATGCCTCGATTGATTATGGCTCGGTGTGTCACGATGTCGACGGATATCTGCGCGAGCATACGTTTAAGCTCATCGAGGCTGCAGCCGAGGGTGTGGCCCAGATGCTGCTGCGTCGTTACCCCCTGCTGCTTGGCGTGCGTGTTAAGCTCGATAAGCCTTGGGCTCCCGTCGGTCTTCCCCTGGCAAGCTGCGGCGTCGAGATCGAGCGAGTGCGCTAGTCGACGCTAGAGCTTGTTGAGGGGTGGCCGCTTGAGCCGCTGCGACAGAGCCCTATTGTTGGGGCAGTACGTGTCGAGCAGGGCGTGAAACCGCTGATTGTGGCTTGGCTCGAGCAAGTGGACGAGCTCGTGGGCGACAACCATGTCGAGGCATTCGACAGGGTAGGCGGCGAGCTCGCGCGCGATGCGAATGGCGCCGGTTTTGGGTGTGCATGAGCCCCAGCGCGTCTTCATACTGCGTACGGAAACGCGGGAAACGGCGATACCCATTGCGATTTCGTATGCATGCACCATATCGCGCAGCGCTGTGGTGACCTCGGATGCATAGAGCTGGTCGATGCGGGTCTGGAGCTCATCGGGCGTCAGGCCGTCGAGGATTGCGCGCCGCTCGGCCTGTAGGCGTTCGTTCGATTTGTCGGCGCCCATAAAACTTGCGAAGGTGGCCTGCTTGGGCCGCGGTGCGGGCGATGCAAAGTTGTGATCGAGCGCATCTTGTACCGTGATGGGCTTGCCCCAAAGCGCAATGATGGACGAGGGACTGAGCGGCTCTCGCGCCGTCGCCTGATGTTGCTCACGCTGGTCAAGTCGGCTGATAATCCAGGCGCTGTTGCGCTTCACAAACGCTTCGATACGCTCGCGGCTGGCGCCGAGCGGTGCGCTGGCGTGGGCCTCACCGCTCGATGTGACGCGTAGGTTGAAGTTCTTGACGCGCTTTTTGGTAACGACGACGGGGATGGATGTGCCATCCGGTCGGGATACGGTAATCGTAAATTGCTGCGTCAAAAGCGGTCCTTCAGATTGGGGACGGGCCGGCATGTCGACCGTTCGGCATACCGGCCCGCTCAAGGGATGTGAAATTAATAGCGCTCAAAGAAGGCAAGCGCGTTGTCGCTGCAGAGCTTTTGCATCACGGTCTTGCCAAAATGCTTGGAAAGCATGTTCTGGAACTCGGGCATCTTGCTGGCATCGGAGAGGAAAGCGGGCACCGTGGCACCGTCCCAGTCGCCGCCGAGCGCGATGGCGTCCTCGCCGCCCAGGTCGAGCCAGTGCTCGATATGTGCCGCCAGCTGGTCGAAGGTGACGTCTGCAGCGGTCTCGTCGGTTGCGTCGTTGGAAAGGAACTCGCTGCAGTAGTTGAGGCCGACGATACCGCCCATGTCGCGAATGGTGCGGAACTGGTCGTCGGTGAGATTGCGCTTGACGCCGCAGACGGTGCGGGAGTTGGAGTGGCTGGCGACGAAGGGGCGCGTGGCGTGGGCGACAACCTCGTCAAAGCACTCATCGTTGAGGTGGGAGACGTCGAGTACCATACCGGCGTGCTCCATCTGCGTAAGTGCCTCGATGCCGGCGGCGGTGAGGCCGGCGTGGGTATCGTGCCCGCTCGCGAGCGGTCCCTGCGCGTTCCAGCTGAGTGACGACATAAGCACGCCCAAGCTCTTGAGCACCTCGATCAGCGCGGGGTCCTCGGCAAAGAACGTGGCGTTTTCGATGGTGTGGATGCAAGCGACCTTGCCGTCCTTGAGCGCGGGGCGAATGTCTGCGGCGCTGCGTACGTTGACCATGCGGTCGTGGTTGAGCATTGCCTGGCCGCTCATATGCGCCATGATTTGCGCCTGGAAGCGCGCGGCGTGGGCGGCGGGAATCTCGTCGGGGACAAACGTGGCGAAGCACTGTGCCCACGGCGTGTTGCCGATCTTTGCGAGCGAGATGGCGCAGGCGTTGCCCTCGATGAGATCGAAATCTTGCGGATGCGTTTCGTCGCCGGGGAAATAACCGTCGGTGCCGGCGGTAAAGCGCAGGTCGAGATCGAGCGTGGCCCAGCCGATGCGGTCAGCGGTGTCGCAGTGTAGGTCAAATACGGGATATGCCATGGTTCCTCCGGTTGCAGCGTTTCTTTGCAAACTGTCATTGAATTGTATGACTAGGGTATAGTTAGCGCCATATGTTCATGGCGGCCCGCGTTGTGCGCCGCCCTTATTACGGAGGTTACCATGTCCAACCAGGGCAAGAAGGTCAAGACCCATTATCGCGGCACGCTCGATGACGGCACGCAGTTCGATAGCTCCTACGATCGCGGCGAGCCGCTGGAGTTCACCTGCGGCGCCGGTCAGATGATCAAGGGCTTCGACGCCGCTGTTGTCGACATGCAGGTGGGCGAGAAGAAGACCGTGCACATCCCGGCTGCCGATGCCTACGGCGAGCACAATCCCGAGATGGTTATTACCTTCCCGGCCGAGCAGGTTCCCAACATCGAGCAGATCGAGAAGGGCATGAAGCTCTTCCTGTCCACGCCGAGCGGCATGCCTGTCCCCGCCGTCGTCATTGACGTGACGCCCGAGGCCGTGACGCTCGACGCCAACCACGAGTTGGCCGGCAAGGACCTCAACTTTGATATTGAGCTCGTCGAGGTCGAGGGCTAGAGCATGCCTGAACGCTTGGTTTCGACGACATGTTTGGGAAATCTCAACGATCCGTCCTATGAACTCCTGCTTCGCCGGGAGCTGGGCGGTGTCTTTGAGGTCGATGAGCTACTGCTCGATTGGGACCAGGCTGATGTATGCGTGTTTGTGGGCGTGACGGAGCTGGGGCGCACGATCGATGTTCGGCTGGATGCTACCGACGGTGGTCGTCTTGCCGACGGCGACGTGCTCGCCATTGACCGTTCGGGCGTGGTGCCCGTGGCGGTTGTCGTGCGCCTGCGCAGCGCCGAGGTTTATTTGGTCGAAGTCGACCGCATGGATCCGATTGCGCTCGCGCATGCGTGCTGGGAGATCGGCAACATGCATGCGCCGCTCTTCCGGGGCGACTCGGACGAGCATACCGTGCGCATGTATACGCCGGTGCAGCCTGTTTTGGGCCGCATGCTCCGGGGTATCGAGGGCGTTCGCCTCTCGGTGGTTACCCGTGAACTCGATACGGACCGGCGCTTTGCGTCGAGTGCGGCGGAGGTCGTCGTTAGCATGGCTCCGGACTTTACCATCGTAAAGAAGGCGCGCGGTTAACGTGCGTATGAGTAAGACGGACTTTGAGAGGCAGCTATTCAAAGTCCGTCTTACTGTTGATGAGGTGCTTTGGGGGAAAGCATATGGGTCTTGAGGGAATCAAGCTGATTGCATGCGATTTGGACGGCACGTTGCTGCATCCGGGGGAGCGCGAGCCGCGTTCCGAGGCCTTTGAGCTTATCGATGAGCTACATCGTCGCGGTATCGTGTTTATGCCGGCGAGTGGTCGTCAATATGCGAGCTTGCGCTACCTGTTTGCCCCGGTGGCCGATGAGCTCGCCTATGTATGCGAAAACGGAGCCCTGGTGATGAGCGAGGGGCGTGCCGTGGTCAAGCGCTCTATGGAGCGTAGCCTTGCTATGGATATCGCGAATGCTGTGGTTGCGTATCCCCATGCCGACGTGACCCTTTCGTGTGAGGGACACCTCTACACCATGAGCGGCAACGATGCGTTCGTCGACCATTTGCGCTATGAGGTCCACTGCGACGTGGCGGTGGTCGACCGTCCCGAGGACATCGACGAGGACGTCATTAAGATTGCCTTCCAGACGCCCGAGGTGGATCAGCCGGCGGCGCTGGAGCATTTTGAGCGCCTCTTTAGCGACCGTGTCGACGTGATGACGTCGGGAACCGAATGGACGGACTTTATCGGTTTCGGTTCGGGCAAGGGCTCCGCGCTTGCCGATTACGGTCGTGCCCTGGGGATTTCGCCCGATGAGATGATGGCGTTTGGCGATAACGAAAACGACCGCGACATGCTCAACGTCGTGGGCCATCCCTATCTGATGGAGAGCTGCAACCCCTCTATGCGTGGCATTAACGACCGCGTCCGCTACGTGCGCACGGTCGAAGAAGAGCTGCGTCGTCTACTTGCTGAGTAGACATTTGGGACATGTCTAGAAATCTACTTTTTGCTGCAAAGTGCGGAAAGGTGGATTTTAAGGCATGTTCCAAACATCTACCGACAGTCAGGGCAGAGACCCTCGAAGATGGTGTAGTGCGACGTGACGTGCCAGCCGATTTGCTCGGACGCCTTGGCGTCGAGCTGGGCATCGAAGGGGAGCGGTACGTCGATGACGCGGCTGCACGAGGTGCAGATGATATGTGCGTGCGGCTCGATGGTGCGATCGAAGCGACTCCCGCCCGGCGTCTTGATCGAGAGGATTTCTCCGGCATCTGCCAAGAGATTAAGATTGCGGTAGACCGTACCGCGGCTGATTTTGTCATCCTGCGCGCGCACGACGTTGTAGATTTCGTCGGCGGTGGGATGGTTATAGCTTTGGCGCACGGCGTCAAGAACCAGCTTTCGCTGCCTGGTATTCCTTCTTTGCACCGCCATGCGCCTCGCCTCTTTTCTACTAACGGTCGTAGGTAAATGATACCGTATTTAGCACACAATACTAATAATGAGGAGTGAAACCGTCTTCATTGGCAAGTGGGGCTCGGACCTGGGCGTCTACGAGGCGAAAACGCGTCCCCATGCGCTCGTAGGAGGCATGAAGCGCCTCGAGATGAGATAGGATGTTTGCCGGAGCTCCCTGTATCTCCATCTCGACTGAGCCGTCTTCCATGTTACGCACCCAGCCGGTGAGCGCGCGTGCCTGCGCGAGGTTGGTGTTGGTAAAGCGAAAACCAACGCCTTGGACTTGCCCCGCCCAGCGCAGGAAATAGCGCAGGGGAGTGTCTTGAGTGACCCCGTCGCTTGCGAGCACAGTAAGCCTGCGGCGCAGCTCGAGCTCGACGTTTGACGGCTTTTGAGGCTCTCGACTGCCGCTGGTGACGCTGGAGAAGAACGTATCGAAGAAGCCCATCGCTATGCCTGCTTGCCTGCGTCGGCCGGGAAGATAATGCCGGCCTGCTGGCGCACGGCATCCATGATGCGCAGTGAGACGAGCGTGACATCGCGGTAGTGGCCAAGCTCGTGGCGTCCCGCCGGGGTCTCCCAAATCTCTTCCCTAACGTTATCGACGCCGCCGATGGCGGTGATAAAGTCTGTGAGTTCGTATTCCATAGTGTTGCTCGATTTGGGCAGGTCGAGCACGCGGCCGTTGTCGCCCTGTTCGCGCGGTGCCTCGGTCGCCGAGCCGCGTACGACATCGCCGCGATAGTCGATGCGGACGTTGCGGGGCGTGGACAGATGGTCGATCTGGATAGTGCCACGCTCGCCTTCAATCTGCGAGGGCAGCAGGTCATTCGTAATTTTGGAGTGCGCGAGCTCGACGGAGATGCGGCCACCGCCGTAACTGGCGAGGATAGAACCGCAGCCGTCGATGGGGCCGTGCGTGAGCTGTCGCGTGGTGGGGTCGAGCAGAGTAGCCATGCTCGTAAGGCCGGAGGGCATGCCGAAAATCTCGACCATGGGCTCGACGGTGTAGACGCCAATGTCCATGAGGGAACCCGATGCCATATTGCAGTCGAAGATATTGGTGGAGCGTCCCGCGAGAATCTCGTTGTAGCGCGAGGAATACTTGCCAAAGCGCAATGAGGCACGACGAATGGGCGCAATCTCGCCCAGGGCGTCCTCGATGGCGTGGAAAGCGGGGTCATGGAGCGGGCGCATGGCCTCGAGGGCCACGACACCTGCTGCCTCGGCAGCGCGGAAGACTTCCAGCGCCTGCGCCTCGGTGGCGCAGAAGGGCTTCTCGACGATGACGTGCTTGCCACCGGCGATGCAGGCAAGGGCCTGCTCGTAGTGAAGTGCGTTGGGGCTGCCGATATAGACGGCGTCGACGTCGGCAGCGGACGCAAGCTCGTCAAGTGCGGTGAAGTTACGCTCGCCGCCGTGCTTAGCGGTGAAGGCGGTGCCGCGATCTGCGTCGCGCGAGAGCGCGCCCACAAACGCGGCTTGGTCGTTGGCGTTGACGACCTGGATAAAGTCGTCCGTAATCATGGATGTGCCGATGGTCGCTATACGCAGCATGTATCCCCCTCGTGCCGTTCGGTTTACAGGATGAGTGTAGCGCGAGGGGGCGGGAAATAGCGTGCGAAAACGCCGTTACAGGTCGCTCTCGTTAAAGCCGGTGTCGATATCGAGGTTGCTGCCGTCGGCCGCCGTGGTGGCAAGCTCGTCGCAGCGCTCGTTGAGCTCGTGACCGGCGTGGCCTTTAACCCAGATGAACTCCACTTTGTGCGTGCTCTTTGCGGTGAGCAGACGCTCCCACAGATCGCGGTTCTTGACAGGCTGCTTGTTGGCGGTCTTCCAGCCGCGTTTTTTCCATCCGTCAATCCAGTGCTTGTTGAAGGCGTTGACGACGTACTGCGAATCGGAATGGACTTCGACGTCGCAGGGGCGGTTGAGCGCCTCGAGTGCCACGATGACCGCCATGAGCTCCATGCGGTTGTTGGTGGTCTTGGCGTAGCCGCGCGAAAGCTCGGAGGTGAAGGTCTTGCCGGCGGGGTTGGTGTATTTGAGCACGGCGCCGTAGCCGCCGCGTCCCGGATTTGATCGGGCCGAGCCGTCGGTATAGATGATGACCTTCACATGGTTCCTTTCGTTGGGTATGTTTCGTGCGAGTGACCATTGTAGCGCCATGCCCGCCGGGGGCTAGCAATCTACGATTTCTACCCCGTCTTCCGACAGTTGGCTGGCATGGATGATGCGGTTGAGCTCGTCGAGGTATTGCTGCAAGAGGGGAGAGGGCTTGCGGTCGTCATGCATGATGTAGCCCACATGCATCGTCGGGGCGTCTGCCAGGGGGATCGAGGCCATGCCCCACTGCATTTCGCTGGAGAGTACGCCGGTCGACAGCGCATAGCCGTTCGAGGTGATAAGCAGGTTGGTGAGCGTCCCGCGGTCGGATACGCGGATATTGCGGTTGCAGGGAATATAGCTAAACGGTTCCTCGGCGTAATAGAAGGAGTTCGAGGTGCCTTGCTCAAAGCTGTAGCGCGTATAGGGCGTGAGGTCGGCAAGGGACAGCTGCGAACGGCGTGCGAGCGGGTGGCGTTCGCTGACGAACACGTGGACTTTTGCATCAAAGAGGGGATGAAAGCTCGCTCGGGCATCGGTAAAGGCCTTCTGCAAGACACGGGTATTAAAGTCATCCAGATAGAGGATGCCGATATCGCTGCGAAACGCGCGCACGTCGTCGATAATCTGCGCTGTGGTGGTCTCGCGCATGATGAACTCGAACTTGCTGTCGCGGCAGCGCTCGACTACGTTGACAAAGGCCTCGACCGAAAAGGCGTAGTGTTGGGCGGAAATGGCGAGGCGGGCTTGCGGGGTACCGCCGTCCTCGTAGCGGGCCTCGAGCATGTCGGCCTGCTCTACGACCTGGCGTGCATAACCCAAAAGCTCGGTGCCGTCGTTGGTGAGTGCAACACCGCGGCTGGAGCGCGTAAAGATTTCGATATGAAGTTCCTGTTCCAGGCTTTTGACGGCATTGGAGATATTGGACTGTGCCGTATAGAGGCGCTGGGCTGCGGCGTTGATCGAACCGGACTCTGCCACGGCGATCAAAAAGCGAAGCTGTTGGAGGGTCATCGGCGCCCGTCCTTTCGAGTGTTATCTATAAAACCGATAACAGGTTAGCGCTTTTAAGTGATTGACCGAGGAAAACAATGCTCGTACTATTCAAAACACACAAAGACGGTAGGTAATTAAGCCAACTACGGAACCGGGATGCGAAAGGAGGCCCGCATATGAATTGCTTACCAAGACGAATGCCGGGCTCCTGTTTGCGTCCGTCGGCGTGATCAGGAGACAGCCACTTACTTCTCTTACTCTTATTACTTTTATTCGATCAAGGAGATCATCATGAGCCAGTTCATCAACAACCCCGAGCACACCTTTGGTTTCGATACCCTGCAGCTGCACGTTGGCCAGGAGAGCGCCGATCCTGCATCCGACTCCCGCGCCGTGCCTATCTACCAGACCACGAGCTATGTGTTCCGCAACTCCCAGCACGCCGCCGACCGCTTTGGTCTTGCCGACGCCGGTAACATCTACGGCCGTCTGACCAACTCCACCCAGGGCGTCTTCGAGGACCGTATCGCCGCCCTCGAGGGTGGCGTGGCAGGTCTTGCCGTCGCCTCCGGTGCTGCTGCCATCACCTATACCCTGCAGGCTCTTGCCCAGGCCGGTGACCACGTGGTGGCTCAGAAGACCATCTACGGTGGCTCCTACAACCTGCTGGAGCATACGCTCTCCCAGTTTGGCGTCGAGACCACGTTTGTCGATGCCCATAACCTTGAAGAGGTCGAGGGTGCCATCAAGGACAACACCACGGTCATCTATCTCGAGACGCTCGGCAACCCCAACTCCGACATCCCCAACATCGACGCCATCTCCGAGATCGCCAAGAAGCACGGTCTGCCGGTTGTCGTCGACAACACCTTCGGCACCCCGTATCTGTTCCGTCCGCTGGAGCATGGTGCCAATATCGTCGCCCACTCCGCAACCAAGTTCATCGGCGGCCACGGCACCTCGCTGGGCGGTGTGATCGTCGACGGCGGTAACTTCGATTGGAAGGCGAGCGGCAAGTACGCCCAGATCGCTGAGCCCAACCCCTCCTACCACGGTGTCTCGTTTGCCGAGGCTGCCGGTCCCGCCGCCTTTGCAACCTATGTCCGCGCTATCCTGCTGCGTGACGAGGGCGCTTGCATCAGTCCGTTCAACGCCTGGGTCCTGCTCCAGGGCACCGAGACTCTGTCGCTGCGCGTTGACCGCCATGTCGAGAACACCAAGAAGGTCGTTGAGTTTCTGGCTGGTGACAGCCACGTCGCCAAGGTGAACCACCCGAGCCTGCCTGAGCACCCCGATCACGAGCTCTATCAGAAGTACTTCCCCCGTGGCGGCGCCTCGATCTTCACCTTCGAGATCAAGGGCGGCCAGGAGGCAGCTTGGAAGTTCATCGATCATCTGCAGGTGTTCTCGCTGCTCGCCAACGTGGCCGACGTCAAGTCGCTCGTCGTGCACCCGGCTACCACCACGCACTCCCAGCTCTCTGCCGAGGAGCTCGCCGAGCAGAACATCACGCCCTCCACGATCCGTCTTTCCATCGGTACCGAGAACGCCGAGGATATCATTTGGGATCTGAAGCAGGCCTTCGCCGCGCTGGACGAGTAAGGCGACTTGTGCAAGGACCCCTTGCGACTCGATAGGTATAACTGCATAAAATGCCTGCTCAAGGCGCCTGTGCGAACAATGGTTGCACAGGTGCCTTTTTTGCATAGAGAGGGTGCAAAAACAGGGTTTTTGGCACGCTTTATGCATTCGAGTTGTGGAAAACTCCTGTTAAGAGGATGTGAGTTTTACGCAATTGACGTGCGCCTTTTGAGTAAAACCGCAGGTCGCGATTTGCTCGGGGTACTATGCAGCGCGATCGAATCACACGCAGCTCAAACGCAGCAAAAACACACTACGGAGGTTTCCAGCTACATGAGGATCGATTCACGAAAACCGAAAGCCGCCGCCCTTTCCGCCGCTCTGACCGTGGCACTTTTGGTGGGCGCCGGCGCAACTGATGCCCACGCGGCAACACTATCCGATACGGTCGGATCTACGCCGTCCGAGGCGACGCTGGTGCAGCCCGTCGACTACCGCGGCGATGGTTATGGCTCTATGCAGGAGTGGAATGCCTCGATGGGGGCAAAGCGCGACTCCCTGGAGATGCGCGCTCAGATCATTATGAATATGTATGGCGACTATGCTACCGATGACGAGCGCGCTGTGCTGCAGGGTTGCATCGACGGTGCGGGTAGCCTGTTGACGATGGGGGAGGTCGACGCCAAGTCGACCGAGCTCGACGAGCTTCGCTCCACGCTTGAGGATGCCAAGCGCGAGGCGCTCGAGGCTGCCGCAGCCGAAGCCGAGGCCGCTGAGGCCGTTCAGGCTTCGTATTACAACGCCGGCTCCGGCTCGTCTTACACGTCCGCTGCGTATTACGCGAACGGCTCGGGCCTGACGCGCTCGAGCGGCGTCAATAACTATAACGGCCGCCGCGAGACTTATTACAGCAGCAACGTGTTGTATCATCACCGCACGGGCGAATGGACGCAGGATTCCGAGGGCTTTTGGCGCGATTCCGATGGCTACTACGTCGTGGCCGCGGGCGATAAGGCCCAAGGCTCCACGTTTACCGGCTCCAAGGGTGAGTGCAAGGTCTATGACTCCGGCTGCGCTGCCGGAACCACCGACTACTACACTGGCTGGTAATTATTCTGCATCACGGATATTTGGCGGACGGGCGTCTTTACCGAGCTTTAGGGCAACGTAAGGACGCCCGTTCTATGCATGCGCTTGAGCTAACAGAGCGCTTACCGTGGCAGTACGCCGCGCATATGGGCGCGGGGCACACTAGTTCATGAGAAATAAGGTCTTTCTCGTGGAGGAAGTGGTCTTGTGAACGCTCGAGATATTGCCATTGCCGCCGTCGCATTGGTGCTTGGCTGCCTTGGTCCTACGGCCGCGCTCGTTGCGGGCATGCAGGGGTCTTGTGGGGCTGCCTCTATCGTGGTCAGTGCGTTGGTCGCGGCCGCACTGCTGGGAAGTGCGGGTGTAGTTCTTTGCCGCGATGGCGAGGACGAGGTGCCTGAGTCGCAACGCTAACTGTTGTGAGGTTGCCGCCGGTCATAGACGAAGATGAAAGCCGCCGCAGGGGAAAGGTTCCCTTGCGGCGGCTTTGCTGTTAAGGCTGTTGAATGCGGCGCGTTGGCGCTACCAGCTTACCTCGATATCGCGAATGCGCTGATAGAGCCATTCGTTCTGCGGCACTTGGATATCGTGTTTGGCCGCGAGGCGGCAAATGGTGCCCGCGAACTCCTCGACTTCGGTTCTTCGTTGTGCGATGCGGTCCTGCGCCATCGAGGGCATGCCGGTGGGGTCGATTCCCTCTATGAGGTGCACCATCTGCGTCAGGTCTGCCTCGGTCAGCTCAATGCCCTCGGCGTTGGCGACCGCAAGCGTTTCGCGCATGGCGGAAACAAAGCAGCGACGCTGCTCGGAGCCCGGCTCCGTGGCGCTTCCGTAGGTCCCGCCGTAGGCCATGCAGGTCTGGTTGATGCCGTCGTTGAGCATGAGTTTGGCCCACATGCGGTGCGCAATGTCGCTCTCGACGGTATGGGCGATGCCGCAGCGCGTGTAGAGCTCGTCGATTGCGGTGATGGTTGCGGAATCCGTACCGGCCGCCGCGCCAAAGCGGATTTCGCCAGTGTTGGTAAAGGTGAGCGCGCTGTCGAGGAATACGGCGTCCATGCCCTGGCAGATACCCAGGACGGTGCGCTTCCAGCCAAAGCGCTCGGCAATCTTTTGTTCGCTTGTAATGCCGTTGCACAGCGAGGCGATGAGCGTATTGGGCCCCACGACGCGCTCCATAGTCTTGAGTGCTTGGTTGAGTCCAGTCGTCTTGACCGTGAGAATGACCAGATCGGCGGGCGTTGCCTCGCTGGCGCGGACGGATTTGAGCGCACAGGGCTCGCCGTTGACGGTGAGCGCATCGCCCGCGTGACGCTCAAAACGGGCGTCATCCATAACGTATTCGACGGCATCATTGCCGAGGGCCATGGCAATCATGCTGCCGTAGAGCAGGCCGACGCCGCCCTTGCCGATAAAAGCAACCTTGTTGATCTGCATGTGAATCATCTCCCCATATAAAAGGCGCCCGCGTAAGGGGCGCCTGATGGATTGTATGCCGCCAGAGTGATTGGTGGGTGCGCGGGACGGCTGTTATAAAAAAGAAACGTTTGCCTGGACGCTACGCTGCAGGGCAGACCGCAAAGACGCGCGCGGGGTATCCGACACCATCGCGGACCTTAGGGAAGGTGCAGAAGATGACGGCGCCTGTGGCGGGAAGCTCGTCCAGATGGTCCATGACCTCGATCTGGTAACGATCGGCCGAGAGGATGTACTGCTCGCCGGGGTAGGGGCAGGCATTCTCGCGTGTGGTCACGCTCGCCTCCTTTCATCGGGCTTTTTGCTGATGTTAAAGCGGTGTCGTGACGGCTCGATTGCTGCTACGTTACGATACGTTCTCGATTACGATTCCAATGTGTTTCGATGACGTGACCATTGTGTTTCGCCTCATTAGGGCTTCGAGGGGAGAGGAGGGGCGGTGCAATATCGCGTTGACCCCAAAAGCGGCAACCGTATCTCGGCGTTGGGGCTGGGTTGCATGAGGTTTCCCGGTGCGCCGGGACACCCGGATGCGAAGACAGCCGATGCCATCATTTCCCGTGCGGTGGAGCAGGGGATTAACTACCTGGACACGGCCTATCTCTATCCCGGCAACGAGGCTTGCGTGGGCGCTTCGCTTGAGCGCCTGGGCCTACGCGACCAGGTTTTGCTCGCGACCAAGCTGCCGCATGCTTCGTGCAAATGCGCGGAGGATTTCGACCGCTTTTTTGACGAGCAACTGCACCGTTTGCGGACTGACCATATCGACTACTACCTCATGCACAACATCACCTCGCCCGCGCAGTGGGAGCGCGTGGCAGCGTTGGGTATCGAGGACTGGATTGCGCACCAAAAGGCTGCGGGGCGTATTCGCCAGATAGGTTTTTCGTACCACGGCAGTGCGGCGGACTTCCTCACGATGCTTGACGCGTATGACTGGGACTTTTGCCAGATCCAGTACAACTACGCTGGAGAGCGCTACCAAGCAGGAACGGCGGGACTCATGGCAGCTGCCGAGCGCGGGCTCGCGGTGTTTGTGATGGAACCGCTTTTGGGTGGACGCCTGGCGGGCAAGCTGCCTCCGCGGGCCCGCGCCGTGCTCGATGACGTACGCGATCCGTATCTGAAGACGCCGGCTGCTTGGGGCCTTTCGTGGGTGTGGAACCATCCTCAAGTCACGATGCTGCTTTCGGGCATGACCGATACCGCGCAGGTGGACGAGAACGCGGCATTGGCGGATTGCGCACTGCCGGATTCGATGACAACAGAGCAGCTCGATACCATCGCGCGTGTGCTGGGAGAGTTTGAGAAATCGAATCGCGTGCCCTGTACGGGGTGCGGCTACTGCATGCCGTGCCCCAAGGGCATCAATATTCCCGGCTGCTTTGGCGCCTACAACGCGAGCTACGCGCATAGTTGGTTTACGGGGCTGTCTCAATACTTTACGGCGAGCGCGGTGCGTACAGGCGAGCCCAAGCTGGTGAGCAATTGCGTCAAGTGCGGCAAATGCGCGCGTCACTGCCCGCAGCACATCGATATTCCCGAGCGTCTCGACGATGTGCGCCGACGTTTCCAGCCTGGCCCCGTAACGACCGCGCTTAAGGCCTTTTGCAAAACGCGCTCCTGATGCCCCTTTTATAAGTTGCGGTGGAATAGTTCCTGTTTGCGGCAAAATAGGGCTTAAACAGGAACTATTCCACCGCAACTGAAGGGGGCTGTCGTGGGCCATCGGGATTCATGTGATGATTTGCGTGAGGTTCGTTGGGGCGTTTTGGGCGCTGGGCGCATTTCGCATCGATTTGCATCGTCGCTCAGGGAGGTGGACGGGGCACGGCTTGTGGCTGCCGCCGGTCGCACTCCTTCGCATGTTGAGGAGTTTTGCAGGGCGTTTTCGATTGATGCCGCGCACAGTTATGCCACGGCTGACGATAACGGCGATGCAGCTTATGATGCGTTGATTGCCGACCCCGATGTCGACGCAATCTACTTGGCTCTTCCACATGGCATGCATGCGCGTTGGGTCTGTCGCGCGCTGCGCGCCGGAAAGGCCGTGCTGTGCGAAAAGCCGGCCGTTTTGAATGAAGAAGAGGCCCATGCGATCGCCTCCGTTTCCCGTGAGCGCGGCGTGCTGTTTATGGAGGCGATGAAAAATCGGTTTTGTCCGATGCGTACTCGCGTGAAGGGCTTGCTTGCGTCGGGCGAGCTCGGCCGTATCGTCTCGATTGAAAGCGTGCAAAAACTCGATTATGGTGAGCCCCCTTCGAGTTATCTGCTCGACCCGTTGCAGGGTGGCTGTCTATATGACATGGGCTGCTATGCGGTCGGTTGGTTTGAGGATTTGCTCGCGGGTGCGTGCGAGGTTTCGTCCCGTGAAGTTCGCTGGCGTGACGTATCGGGCGGCCGCGTCGATTGGGCCGACGAGATCCATATGAGTGTCGGCGGTATACCCATTCATATGGTGTGCGACGGCAAAGCAGCATATGAAAGCCGCTTAACGATTGCCTGCGAGCGGGGCTCGTTGGAAATCGACCGTCTCCATCGCCCCGAGCTCGCCCATGTGAAGTATTCCGACGGGCGAACGCTCGAAATAAATGCCCCGTTTGAGGTCGATGATTTCTACGGCGAAATCCAGCATGCGACCCAGCTCATCCGGGCGGGGAAACTCGAGAGTCCCGTCATGCCCCTTGCCGCCACACAGCGCTGCGCGCGCATTATCGATGCAATCCGTCTAGCCCTCTAGGCTTGGCGCTGACGCGTAGGGGATCATGACGCTGGCGCCCGTAGCCGTAGTGCTTGGCGGCCCGCATCTCTGATGCCCCTTTTATAAGTTGCGGTGGAATAGTTCCTGTTTGCGGCAGAATAGGGGCCAAACAGGAACTATTTCACCGCAACTGATGAGGGGGAGCTGGAGATGCTGACGATTGGGTGCCATCTTTCGACGACGAAGGGCTATCGGGCGATGGGGGAGACGGCGCTATCCATTGGCGCCAATACCTTTGCATTCTTTACGCGCAACCCGCGCGGCGGCAAGGCGAAAGATCTTGACATGGATGACGTGGCGGCCCTGCGCGAGCTTATGGAGCAAAACGACTTCGGCCCACTCGTGGCGCATGCCCCCTATACCTATAACCCCTGCTCCGCTAAGGAGCGGGCGCGCGAGTTTGCCCTGGAGGCCATGGCCGAGGATCTGCAGCGCATGGAAGCGCTGCCCGGCAACTACTACAACTTCCATCCCGGTGCGCATGTGGGGCAGGGGACTGATGCCGGCATTCAGATGATCGTCGACACCCTGTGCCAGGTGATGTTTGAGGGCCAGCAGACGACGGTGCTGCTCGAGACCATGGCCGGCAAGGGCACCGAGGTGGGCCGTAGCTTTGAAGAGCTGGCGCGCATTATCGAGGGTGTTGCTGCCAGACGTCCAGAGCTATCGGACAAGCTGGGCGTGTGTCTGGACACCTGCCATGTGAGCGATGCTGGCTACGACATCATCCATGATCTGGACGGCGTACTCGACGAGTTCGATCGTGTGGTGGGTATCGAGCGCCTGCGCGCCGTGCACATCAATGACTCCAAGAATCCCTGCGGCGCCCATAAGGACCGCCACGAATGCATCGGTAAGGGCTATCTAGGTAGTGAAGAGTTTGGCGGCGATATGCAGGTTATGCAGAATATTGTATCGAATAGCCGCTTGCGTGCACTTCCATATATTTTGGAGACACCGAACGAACTTGCAGGTTATGCGGCTGAAATCAAACTGTTAAGGTCGTTACAGCAGTAATGACTGTCACAAAGTGGAGTGTTCCATTCACGTTATGGGTTTGTTTCAATCAGTTTTCTAATTGCAGATTCTCCCAAGCGGGTGCATAATAGCCATCAGTTTTTGCAGACCTCTGAATCAAACGGGGTCACCGGAAGGAGACTGATTATGAAGCTCAAGAAGCTTGGCGCATTTGCCGCCACGGGCGCCATGGCGCTCGCCCTCGCACTGACGGGCTGCGGCTCGTCCAACGCCACCTCTGGTTCTGATGCCGGTTCCAGCAGCTCTGACGACGCTAAGGTCGAGAAGGTCGACGGCTCCAAGGAGTACGCGCTCGTCAAGGACGGTACGCTGACCGTCGGCACCTCTGCCGAGTACGCTCCGTTTGAGTACAAGGATGACAACGGCGATTATCAGGGCTTTGACCTTGAACTCATCAAGGCTATCGGCGACAAGCTGGGCCTGGATGTCGAGTACGTCAACAATGACTTTGACACGCTGGTTCCGGGCGTCGCTTCGGGCGCCAAGTATGACGTCTCCATTGCGGCTATCACCGACACGCCCGAGCGTGAGAAGGAAGTCACTTTCTCCGATTCCTACTACATGGACGATCAGGCTATCGTGACCAAGGTCGATAACACCGACATTACGGCCGACAACTACAGCGAGAAGCTCAACAACGCCGACGCTACCATCATCGTCCAGTCTGGCTCGACCGCCGAGTCCTTTGCCCAGGAGAACTTCCCCAAGGCCAAGATCGTCCCCTACAAGGACGCTACCGAGTGCTTCAGCGCCCTGCAGTCCGATAAGGGCGACGCCGTAGTCACCAACCGCTCCGTTGCCAGCCAGCTGACCGCCGAGCAGTTCAACACCTGCCAGACCATTAAGCAGATCAGCACCGGCGAGGAGTACGCCATCGCCATCAACCAGGGCAACACCAAGCTCAAGGACGACATCAACCAGGCCATCAAGGACCTGACCGACGACGGTACCGTCGACGCCCTCATGGCTAAGTATAACATCAAGTAAAATAGCTACTTGATTGCGCGCGGGCCCTTTCCGTTTTGGCGGAGAGGGCCTTTGCGCTTCTCTTGACGGAGAGCATTTCCGTCTCGTTTTGCCGGCAACTTCTACGATAGGAGCCACCTTGTCTCGACTGAACAAAGGGGCCGCGGAGCAGCGTTTTCCACTGCCCTCGATGCTCCAAAAGCTGGCCTGTGCCCTGGCTGTGGCGCTCGCCCTGGTATGCGCGGGGGCCTGCGTGCCCACGACCGCCCAGGCGCTTGAGACCGCAAAGATTACCGCCCGACCCAATACCGGTTCGGGCAGCGCTGTGGTCGGCGGCACCGAGACGCGCATTACCTGGGAAGTTCAGGCCGATGCCGACGAGGAGCTGAGCGGTCTTTCGCTGACGTTTGTCGACGGCACGACGTTTGGTACCGATGACACGCGATTGACGATGCTCTCGGGCGAGGACCTCATGGATCGTACGCCCATGAAGCCCACGTGCAAGGCTGACGGCCAGACGCTCAAGATCGACTTTGGCGAGACGGCGCCTGCCGGCGGCTTTTTCCGTGTCGAGGTTTACGGCGTGACGTTTCCCGTCGAGGGCGGCGAAGAGGCCTTTAGCGGCACCTATACGCTCGCCGACGGTTCGACCAAGAAGATTTCCAAGATTCCTTCCGTCGAGATCAAGGGCGTGACGGCATTCGATAACTTCCTGGCCGACCTTAAGGAGCAGCCGTGGGTCGAGGCATGGAATTCCAACATGTTCCTTCGCCTGTTCTTAAACCCGGTCATTTTGGTCCAGAGCCTGCCGATCGTCTTTAAGGGCTTCCTCATGTCGCTCTCGATCGTGCTCGTGGCATTTCCGTTGGCCATTCCCTTTGGCTTTGCGCTGTCGCTCATGCGCATTTCCAAGTCGCGTATCCTTCGTTGTCTTGCCGGCATCTATGTGAATATCATCCGCGGTACGCCGGCGTTCCTGCAGATCTACATCGCGTTCTTTGGCCTGCCGCTGGCCGGCGTCAAGGTTGACGACTATGTGCTGGGCGTTATCGTCATGGCCATGAACTCGTCTGCGTACCTGTGCGAGATTTTCCGTGCCGGTATTCAGTCGATCCCCAAGGGCCAGAATGAGGCTGCTCGCTCACTGGGCATGAACGCCTTCCAGACGCTGCTCTACGTTATGATTCCGCAGACGTTCCGCAATGTCCTGCCTACGTTGACCAGTGAGTTCATCCTGCTTTACAAGGATACGTCGCTGCTCGCGGCCGTGGGCGTGGTCGAGATCGTCATGAACGCCCGCACCATCGTGGCCACGACGGGCTCCATTACGCCGTATGTGGTTGCTGCCCTGTTCTACCTGGTCATTACCCTGCCGCTTGCGCGCTTGGTGAGCGGTCTTGAGGCGAGGCTGCTGGGTACGGCCGAAACCAAAAAGAAGCGTCCCACCAAGAGCGCCGGACAGGTTGTCGCGACGCCCGCCGACCATATCGCTGGTCTGTAAGGAGGTTCTATTATGAGCGAAACCAATAACTCGAACGAGGTCGTCGTCAGCATCAAGAACCTCCAGAAGGCTTTTGGCGATAACGTGGTCCTGCGCGATATCGATCTGGATGTGCACAAGGGCGAGGTCGTCGTAGTCCTGGGTCCTTCGGGTTCGGGCAAGTCGACGATGCTTCGCTGCATCAATCGTCTGGAACATCCCACGAGCGGCTCGATTGTCGTTGAGGGCGTGGACGTGTGCGCCAAGGGCGTCGACCTTAACAAGGTGCGTACGCACTTGGGCATGGTGTTTCAGCAGTTCAACCTGTTCCCGCACCTGTCGGTCAAAAAGAACGTCATGCTCGCGCAGCAAAAGGTGCTCAAGCGCAGCAAGGAAGAGGCCGAGAAGATCGCCGTCGAGGAGCTGACCAAGGTCGGCCTTGCCGAGCGTATCGACTTTATGCCGAGCCAGCTGTCGGGCGGTCAGCAGCAGCGCGTGGCCATCGCCCGCGCCCTGTCGATGAACCCGCACGTGATGCTCTTTGATGAGGCCACGTCGGCACTCGATCCCGAGCTTGTCCGCGACGTTCTTGGCGTCATGCGCGACCTGGCACGTGACGGTATGACCATGATTGTGGTGACGCACGAGATGGGCTTTGCCCGCGATGTCGCCGACCGCGTTGTCTTTATGGACGGCGGCGTTATCGTGGAGGAGGGCACGCCGAGCGAGGTCTTCGACCATCCCAAGAGCGAACGCACCAAGGCGTTTTTGGGCAATATCTCATAGCTGATCAGCAGTGTCTCGGAATGAGAGTTTGCTTGAGCGGGCGGGGTCGTAGCAATGATGCTGCGGCCCCGTTTTGCATTTCGGATAAAGGTCTCGTCGTTGCCCTGGCGGACTTTCAACCACATTTTCGGTGAATTATGTGTGCGTGATATCGGCGGACGCTCGTTGTCTGGTCTTCCATACAATTACATGCTGTTTGAAAAGAAGCCGGACCATGGGTGCGCTTGGCGCATAAAAGGGAACTGGGTGGGAATCCCAGGCAAGGCGGTTACTGTGTGCGGGGCTGTCCCGCGAGTCAGATTACTTGCCCATGGTCTTCTCGTGTCGAGGGTCTTTTGGGAGCCGCTGGATTCCGGTGAGCAGAAGATGACATCATATTTGCTCCAAGCATCCCGTATGCGATGCGGGGGCATTGCCGCATGCTGTCAGGTGCGGGCGTTTCGCTGTGTCCCGTTTCCCTTTACATGGTCGGCCTCGATTCTTATTGGGGTAGTGATCTTCCAGACCAAGGGGGAAAGGATGCTCAACAACATCCGAACAGGTACGAGGAAATTCCTCGTCGTGCTCATGGCGTTTATCTTTGCCAGTTCGAGCACGGGAATGACCGCGTTTGCCGAGGAGGTGAGCACGGGCGTAGCCGCGGCGGCCGATCAGGTCACCGCGGCGGGCGATGATGGGCAGGGCAGGCCTAATGAAGATGAGCCTTCTGCCGACGCTGAAACCGGCATGGCAGATGGCGGCAGCACGCAGGAGCAGGAAAGCTCCGGTGTTGCCGTGCAATCTATTGCGTCCGAGGAAACGGTACCGGCTGCACAGGTCGAAGAAGCAGGTTCTTTCGCTAAGGTAGTGCACTCGGGCGAGACGGTGGTCGTCAACGATGCGGCCGATATGCCTGAGACCATTGAGGCGGGTGCGACCGTCAAGCTCGGCGCGAATATTTCGATGGGCACTGATCAGCAGATCGAGACCGTTGACGGCACCCTGGATGGCCAGGGCCACACGGTCACCATTAACGGCAAGGCCGTTGCGAATAATGTGGCCGGCTCGATTCAGAACCTGGGCGTGACGGGCTCGGTCTCGAGCACCGACAATGTGGGCTCCATTGCCATGACACTTTCTGGCACCATCCAGATGTGCTGGTCCACGGCGAGTGTGAACCTTATCGGCTGGATGGGCTGTGCCGGTGGCCTGGTCGGCGGTATGACGTCCGGAAAGATCGTCAATTCCTATTTTGCCGGCTCAGGCGTTGAGATGAACGGTGGCCTGGTCGGTGAGGCTCAGGCCGGATCACTGTTGAACTGCCTATATACCGTAGGTTTTTCGCCTGCCGAGATAAACAACCCTAGCGGCTTTAACAAGGGAAACGCGGCTAAAGCCGCCGACCTCTCTTCTGCTAAATCACTCGACGTGCTCAATACCGATACGCCGTCGACTGGCTTTTCCTGGGTGTCCAATGGTGGCCTGCCCTTGCTTGTGAGCGGCTCTGCCCCCGTCGTTGTCAATAAGGACGCGCTCGTCGCGGCTATCACGGCCGCCGAGGCGCTCAATGAGTCAGACTACACAACGGATTCCTGGTCCGCCTTTGCCGCTGCTCTTGCTGACGCCAAAATCGTCAACGATAACGACGATGCATCTCAGTCCGATGTAAATGCGGCGGTCAAAAAGCTCGATGACGCCTCGGATGCGCTTGAGAAAAAGAAGCCGACGGCTCCCGTCGCCCAGCCGGAGAGCGTCAAGCATATCTCGTCGCAGGATGACTTCATGTATATGAACGTCAAGGATGCGAGCAACTACTATGTGCTCGATAACGACATTGTGATTGATGACGAATGGTTCTTCGGACCCACAGGCGAGCTCAATTGCACGTTTGACGGGCAGGGCCACACTATTACCTTCGACAACGGGGGAGGCGTTAAGTCTCTGTTTGCGAGCGTTGGCTCCACCGGCGTCATCCAGAATGTCTCTTTTGCCGGTGAGCTCAAACAGGCCATGGACGGCAAGTCGTTTGGTCCGCTTGGCAATCAGGTAAAGGGCTCTGTCATTAATTGCTCCACGTCCGTTACGGGTAAGGGCGTTGCTGGCTTTGGCCGTACGCTCCAGGGCGGCGTGATCTCCAATTGCATGTCCACCGCCGCTTCGACCGGCGGCGTGCTCTTTGCGAGCTACGACTCCGGACAGCTCATCAATGCGTACTGGCAGGAGGGCCTTACCAATAAGGTCGTCTTTCCCTCGGACGCGCTCGTCAACTCCTATGCTGTCGATACCGATGACATGAAGACGGCGACCTTTGTCGAAAATCTCAACGTCAATCGTGGTGAAAACGGTAGCGTGTGGGGTATGGGGTCTGATGGCTTTCCGCACTTCGGTGAGAATCTAGACCACGAGTCTTCTGAGAGCCCTACTGCAAGCAATAAGTACGAGGTGAAGTTCACGTCTGCCCGTACCGGCAAGACCGTAACTGCTGCCGATGGTGTGCTCTGCCCGTCTCCCGACGACGTTGTGGTGGGCGAGAACGGTGCCGCCTGCGTTTCGGGCACGCTTGAGCTCGATGGCCTGCCCAAGGATGCCAAGGTGACCTGGGGTACCCCAGATGCCAACAGGGGTGATATCGCCGTTAACGAGGAAACGGGCCTGCTGCACGTGTATAACGACGCCGTAGGTACGGTAACCGCCACACTCCACAAGGACGACGGCACTACCGAGAACGTCGCGACCGTTGTGGTCAAGGCAGTGTCCAAACCGATCGATGATTTTCAGATTTGGTATAACGGCGCAAACGTGACGGGCGGCACTATTGCGGTTGCGGGTTCCGAGGTCAAGAATCTTGAAGTCCGTGTTCATTACACCGATGCCGCCGAGGGCGAGTACACTCCTGTTTCCTATGCGCGTTTTCGCTTTGTCGGCACGCCTGCGAACGTACTTTACTCCAATCCCGGATCCGCCTGCTTTTATTTTAAGAAGCCGGGCGAGGCCACGATTCGGGTATCTTCACGCGCAAATCTCGATATCGCCTCCAAGAGCGTGACGGTCACGTCGAGCTATGTGCCAGCGACGAGCGTCTCGCTTGGCTATAACGAGAACGGCGAGACTGTCTATCTGCACGGTCGCAATCCGCTTGCCAAAGGCGCCTTCCTGACCGATAAGGCTGCGCCGGTTGTGGGACCCGAAAACGCGAGTGATCGCGCTTGCTACACGGTCACCTCGAGTGATTCTGCGGTTGCCGAGTACACTACGAGTGGCGAGATTGGCTTTACGCCGTATAAGGCCGGTAAGACAACGTTTGAGGCGACGGTCGAAAACCAGGACGGCAGCGTCATCTCCTCGGGTAAGCGAGAAGTTATCTACGCTTACCGGAACCCACTGAAATCGGTGACAATCACGAATGTCCCCGCGTCCGTTAAGGCCGGTAAGACCGTCGAACTCAACCTGGGTTATACGGGTGAGAACGATGTCGAGGGCTGGAGCGTTTCCGAGCCCGGTATGAAATGGAGTGTGACGACCGAGGAAGGTCGGGATGCCTCGGATGCCGTGAGTATCGACCGACGCGCTCTTGGTGATTGGAAGCACGTTGACGGTGCTCCTGACGACGGCTTGTTTGTGGCGAGCGGCGCCTATGTCCTGACGGCGAACAAGGCCGGTACCTATACGGTGACCGGTACGCCGATCGATCAGACTGCCGGTGCCCAGGCCATCTCCTTTGAGATTACGGTTGACGGAATCGTTGCCTCACCGGATAACGAGGCAAAGGCCGACGAAGGTACCCTTTCCGCTGCCAAGTACTTTGACGCCAACCGTACGATCGATGCGTACACCTATGGTCAAGAATGGGAGATTTACGCCTTCGCAACGTCGGGGCGCAAGATTGACGACGCACTGATCGCGAATTACAAGAAGTCCCTTACCGTTCATAAGGCCGAGTGGTCGGGCAACACCGCCAAGGTGACTGATTGCGAGCGAGTTGCGCTTGCGCTAACCGCGCTTGGCGAGGATATTACCTCTTTCGATGGCGTGGATCTCATTGCCGACATTTGCTCTCACGAAGATCTTGTGGCTTCGGCGAACAACGTGGTCTATGCACTGATCGCCCTTGACGAGGCGGGTATTTCGAATGAGGTGCTGCGTGCGTCCGGCTCTTCTTGGACACGTGCTCAGCTTGTTTGCGCGCTGCTTTCGTTCCAGAATCCCGACGGCGGTTTCACCATCGATGCGGGCGGTGCGAGCAACGTCGATATGACCGCTATGGCACTTCAGGCGCTTGCGCCCTATGTCGATAATGACGCGTGCGCCGTTGCCCTGGCCTCGAATGGCCAACCTTCTGTTGCATCTGCTGTCGACAATGCGCTCGGCTTCCTTAGGGGTCAGATGAACGGCCTTTGCGACTTTGGGTCCGTTGAGTCGAATGCCCAGGTGCTGCTCGCTCTTGTGGCTCTTGGCAAGGATCCCGTAAATACCAAGAACGGTTTTGCAACGGGTGCGAATAGCCTGATTACTGCAATCTGCGCCTACGAGGTCGCCGACGGCAAGGGCTACGCCCATACCATGGAATCCGACGGTAAGCCCGGCAATGCCAACGCGCTTGCGACGGTGCAGGCCTTACGATCCCTTTCGGCCTATAAGTCCGCAGGGTCCGGTGTGAGCTGGTCCAAGATCGGTGGCGTAAAAGCCGGTGTCGTCGAACCGGGCGGCTCGATAAAACCCGTGACGCCCGAGGTACCCGTTCCTACGGTCCCGACGAAGAATTCGACGCCCGCGGTCATGCCGACCGGTTCGCAGAGGGGCGATGGCTCCGGCGATAAGCAGGGCGGTTCTGGAATGCAGGAAGTTGTTGCTTCGCAGAATGTGGATGCCAACAAGGGCGAGTCCGATAAGAAGTCCGGCTCCGACGAGTCTTCCGGTTCGAAAACGACGTCCGCTGCTGCCGCATCACGCAAGGGTGCTTTGGATGGGCGAGGCGGCGTTAACCCGGTCGCTGTTACCGGTGTTGTTGTCGGTATCGTGTGCCTTGCGGCTATTGGTGCGTGGTTTGTGCGCTCCCGTAAGAGCGCATAGCGACTCGATGCCTGTAACGTCCGTCGTTTGATACGCGGGTGAGTTGTGCCGTTCGTGTCGTGGCTTTATAGATGAACGGGCTCCGGGTTAAGACGACCCGGAGCCCGTTTGCGTTGCATCTGTCGTGTCAATGGGTGGTTTATGCCAGCTCCGCTCCCAGGGCCTTGCAGGCCGCCTCGCCCTCATCATCGGGCGCATCGTAGCAAATGACGGAATCGACGACGTTGACGCCCGCCTCGTCGGCATCGGCCTTCCAGTTGTCCATCCACTCGCCCTCGGCCCACGAGTAGGAGCCAAAGAGGACGACCTTCTTGTCGCCGAGGGACTCCTTGACCTCGTCCCACATAGGCTGGAACTCGTCATACTCAAGCTCCTCGGAACCCATGGCGGGGCAGCCGAAGGCAATGGCGTCATAGCTGGCGGCCTTGTCTGCGGAGAAATCGGCGCAGGAGATGACTTCTGCCTCGGCGCCGGCATCGGTTGCACCTTCGGCAACGAGGTTTGCCATGGCCTCGGTGTTGCCTGTACCGCTCCAGTAGACGACTGCGATCTTGCTCATATGTTTTCCTTTCGGTTGTGCGGCGTGCGGCCGCGTTTTGTATGCTCTATCGGGTTGCCTGGACAAGTTGTCCCAGGGTGCAGCCCTGTTGATAGATATAGGTAAGGTATTGCGTGCATGCGCGATAGGAGTCAAAGGTCGTGAGCGCCTGTTCGACGTTCGTGTATACCTTCCAGGCGCCAATGACCTTATAGTTTTCGCCGTGCTGGACGATAAACTGATGGACATCTTCGTAGGGATAGCCCAAAAAATAGCCAATTTCGTGGGGGAACTCGCACATACACCCCGTATCGCAGTGCCTATTTCGCGCGAGTGCGCTGACACTGCCGTCATAGGCGCTTTCTGCGGCATTGCTGCTTGCCAGCGTGATGCGCGCGGCGAGATGCACCAGGGATGCGGGCAGGTTGTGGACATCGTAGCCTTCGGCGACAAGCGCCGTCGCGGCGCGGGGGTCGGAGAGATATCGCATAAGGTCCGCAGGGCGGTACACATAGATGAGCGCTCCGCAGGGGCGCCAGACCAAAACGCTCATATGGATCCCGAGCGGCTGGAGCTCGCGGTTGCATTGGGCTATGACGGCGAGCAGGCGAGAGCGTCGCTCTTCGATTTGAGCGATGCCGAGTTTTCCGTTTTGGTTGGCGTAAACGCCGGGATAGGTAAAGAGCGAAGCTGGCTTGATACCTGCGAGCGTAGGGGAGCAGTTGCGCACGACAGCCGTTTGATATGTTGGGATGTCAATGGTTCGAGTCACGTTGCCCCTTTCGAGTCCTCAACTGTTAGCCTAGGAAAACTTATACACGAAAGTAAGCCATGGTCAACAAAAAAGTTTGAAGAGGGAAACTAATTGACCGAACGGACATGATTTTGGGTTAAGATGGGGACACCCTATGGGGGTATCTAGATAGGGCTACTTGAAAGGGGAACGCATGAGTGACTTGCTCAACCCTGCGAATCTCATCGTGCTGGCCGTAATTGCCGTCGGTTTGTTTTTTGGGTTGCGTCGCATCGCCGCTTCGACTCGCGGAAAGAGCTGCTGCAGTGACGGCGCGAGCGGAAAGAAGTCCAAGAAGGTCGTGGTCGCTGATACCGATCTGTCTCATTATCCCTATAGCGAGGAGCTGCTCATCGGCGGCATGAGCTGTGACGGCTGCGCTCAGAACGTAGCCAATGCCCTGAATGCGCTGGATGGCGTGTGGGCAACGGTGACGTATGCGGACCACACGGCACGCGTGCGCTCTAAGCAGCCGATCGATCGCGGTGCTCTCGTGGCCGCCGTGAAGGACGCGGGTTACTACGTCATGACGCTGTAAGCGTCGCCTTGGATGCATTTCCTTGTCTAGGCTCGTCCGCGCAGTTCGATGTCTTGGATATCGTCGAAGTCGATGGCGATGTCCTTGAGCTTGAGGAACTTGAAGGCGGGAAGCACTTCGTCGAGAATGCCGGTGCGGCTACGATAGCCGTATGTATCGTAATAGGTGACACGCACCAAGTCGCCGCGTTTGAGGCCCTCGAGCTTTTTTGAAAGCTCGAGGGCTTTTTCTTCCGTGAGTTCGCATTTTGGTTCGACGGTAATTTCTTGCTTGCGCACGAGCTCGTAGTATCCCGTGAGGGCGGCAAAGGGCATAAACTGCGCGGCGCGGCCGGCGCGGACGGCGCCGTTGGCGGTGAGCTTTGGGTCGGCGGAGCGACGTCTTCCCTCGGGGTCCGCTAGGCGTTCAAAAGGTGTCGGTGGCCGCATCGGCTGTTGTTGGGACTTAGGCACGGTGTCCTCCAACTTGGTCGTTGCGTTCGCGCGCGGTGGCGCCGGCGGTAAAGCTCAATCCTTTGACCAGGGCGTTTTTGCCGTACTTGCCTTTCACGGCCAGGACGGCGCGCGCCAGGTCGCGCTCGCGCTCATCCGCCTCGATATCGCTAAATAGATCGATGGTGGCAAATTCCTCGGGCATGAGGTTGCCAAATCCCAGGTTGATGCGTTTGACCGGTCGTTTGGGATCGACGGTCTGCGCCCAGAGCTCATCGAAATAGCCCATGATCTTCTTAAACGAATTGGTTCGCTCGGGCAGCTTTCGCGAAGCGTTGGAGTGCGCGAAGAGCGCGGCATAGCCACCGCGCGGTTTGCCGCCATGCTCTCCCACAAAGATGCCATCGATTGCCTGCGCCTCACGCACCAAGCGCCGTCGTTCGTCATCGCGTTGGACGGGCTTGGGCGCACGGGGTGCGAGCTCGGGTCCAACAGTTACGGCGGGTTCGATGCTCGACGTGCTCGAGCGTAGGTGTCCGCATCCGTCCACATATTGCGCTGTGCCGCTGGCGTCGAGGCGGCGTATGTCGGCGCGCTCGCTCGCGTAGCCTACAAAGAGCGAGATGCTGTCGCACACCACGTGCTTATCGACTAAGTCCAGCACAGCGTTGTCGACCATCTCGCGCAACACGGTGTAGGCCTGCTCGTAGGCATAACCCTTCGAGAGCACCTGCCCTGTGGTGGTCGAGGTCGCTTGCGGGCGATAAGCTTGGATATCGGCGATAGTTGTCGGCTCGCGCCCAAAGGCGTGGTCGATAAGATACTCGGCATTGACGCCGAGCTCGTCGTAGAGCAGGTTTTCGTCGAGCGCCGCGACGCCCATCAAATCGTAGACGCCGTATTTTTCGAGTCGCGCTGCCACGCCGGGCCCGATGCCCCAGATGTCGGTGATGGGGCGATGGGGCCAGATCTCCTTGCGAAAGGTCTCGTCGTCGAGTTTGCCGATGCGACTGGGCACGTGCTTGGCGGTGATATCGAGTGCAACCTTGGCCTGGAATAGGTTGGGGCCGATGCCGACCGTTGCCGTGATGCCGGTGCGCCCCAGGACCTCGTCACGCAGCATGCAGGCGAAGCCTTCAGCGTCAGTATGGTAGAGGTCCAGATAGGGCGTCACGTCGATAAAGCATTCGTCGATGGAGTAGACGTGCACGTCCTGTGGGCTCACGTATTCCAGATAGATGCCGTAGATTTGCGCCGACACCTCCATGTAGTGCTGCATGCGCGGTACGGCCTTAATGTAGTCGATGCTATCGGGAATCTCGAATAAACGGCAGCGGTTGTGTATCCCGAGGTCTTTCATGGCCTGTGTGATGGCGAGACAGATGGTCGTTCGTCCGCGCGATTCGTCGGCAACGACCAGGTTGGTGGTGAGCGGGTTGAGCCCGCGGTCGACGCACTCGACGCTGGCGTAGAACGTTTTAAGGTCGATGCAGATGTAGGTGTGCTGCTCGTGCGCCATCCGTGCCCTTCCATCAAACACATGTTCTTATCGAATACATGTTCGATAATACCCGCTTGCGCGGACATCGTCAAAACCTGTCCCTTTTTGGTGGGTATGGTCGTGCGGTTGGATCGGGTTTTAACGCAGCTCTAAAGAGCGTGAAACAGCTCGGAAAACCTCGCTTCTTAGCATGAGCCTAACGATTGATACCGCCTATACGCACGGAAGGGTTGTGGGAAAGATGGTCAACTATGGGTTTGGTATGCCGACGCGCTTGGTTGCGGATGGAGACGTGGCTCGCTGGTGTGGACGATTGGTCGCTCACTACGGCGGCACCAAGGCGCTGGTCGTGCTGGGCGGTGACAAGCATACGCGTGATGAGCTCGTCTCGGCGGCACTCGGCTCGCTCGATCGCGCCCTGCTCGAACGCGTGCTCTTTCGTTGCGGTTTGGTCGGGGGCGACGGGGGAGACGATTTGGTTGATGAGGCCGTGGCCCTAGCGACCGACGAAGGCGTGGACTTTGTCCTGGCGATCGGCGATGCCGATACTGCCGGCTTTGCGCGCGAACTCGCGCGTCGCATGGCGGTACTCGATGCCGGCGAAGACGGTTTTGTCCCTTATGGATGTATTGTCTCGGAGGGCAAAGTGCCTGCCGTCGTGGGGGCCGGCGAGGTTCCCGTTTTTGCCATTATCGCTCCCGAACTGCTTGAGGGCATTGGGTCTCCTCTGCGCGAGCTGCTCGGCAGCGTGTGCGCGGCGGCCTAGCACCTGACAGGAAGGGACAGGTTAATTTTGGTAGGTAAAGCGTTTGACCTGCCAAAATAAACCTGTCCCTTTTTGGTCGGTCGCCGTTTGGGGGCGAATTGGCAACGCTCGCTGATTACGGTCTTGACCTGCGCTAGAATAAGGGCATCTGATTATCCGGGCGCATGGAGGTATGCGCCCGTATGTTGAGGAGGACTTTATGGCAACTGTTGCCGCACCTATCGACGCTACGTCGACCGCCGCTTGGAAGGCGCTCGAGGCCCATCAGGAGAAGCTCGAGGCCGAGGGTATCGACCTTAAGGCATGGTTTGCTGCCGATGCAGAGCGCGTGAACAAGCTGAGCTTTGATGCCGGTGACCTGCACTTCGACCTGTCCAAGAACCTGGTGACCGATGAGACCGTCAAGCTGCTGTGCGATCTTGCCCGCGAGGTGAAGCTCGAGGAGCGCCGCGACGCCATGTTCTCCGGCGAGCACATCAACACCACCGAGGACCGCGCTGTTCTGCATACCGCGCTTCGCCGTCCGGCAAGCGAGAAGGGTCAGCTCATCGTTGACGGCCAGGATGTCGTCGCCGACGTGCACGAGGTCCTCGACCGCATGTACGCCTTCGCCGAGCGCGTGCGCTCCGGTGAGTGGAAGGGCGTTACCGGCAAGAAGATCGAGCACCTGGTGTCCGTCGGCATCGGTGGCTCCGATCTGGGCCCGGTCATGGCCTACGAGGCCCTGCGTCCCTACGCCGACGCCGGTATCGACTGCCGCTACATCTCCAACATCGACCCCAACGATCAGGCCGAGAAGCTCAAGGGCCTCGATCCCGAGACCACGCTCGTGATCATCGTCTCCAAGACCTTCACCACGCTCGAGACCCTCACCAACGCTCGCGAAGTCAAGACCTGGATGCTCGAGCAGCTCAAGGCTCAGGGCGCCATCGATGGCTCCGAGGAGCAGAACGCCGAGGCCGTGGCAAAGCACTTCGTCGCCGTTTCCACCGCACTCGAGAAGGTTGAGGCCTTCGGTATCGACCCCGCCAACGCCTTCGGCTTCTGGAACTGGGTCGGCGGCCGCTACTCCGTCGACTCCGCCGTGGGCCTGTCGCTGATCGTCGTGCTCGGCCCCGAGCGCTTCCAGCAGTTCCTCGAGGGCTTCCATGCCATTGACGAGTACTTCTGCAACACGCCGCTCGAGAGCAACGCCGTCGCGCTGATGGGCCTGTTCAACGTCTGGTACGTCAACTTCTTCGGCTCCAAGAGCCACGCCGTGCTTCCGTACTGCCAGTATCTGCACCGCTTCCCGGCTTACCTGCAGCAGCTCACCATGGAGTCCAACGGCAAGCACGTCCGCTGGGACGGCAGCGCTGTGACCTCCGATACCGGCGAGATCTTCTGGGGCGAGCCCGGCACCAACGGCCAGCATGCCTTTTATCAGCTGCTGCACCAGGGCACCGTGGTGGTTCCGGCCGACTTCATCGCCTTTGCCAATACCGCCAACCCTGCGACCGATAGCGGTCAGGATGTGCATGAGCTGTTCCTGGGCAACTTCCTGGCCCAGACCAAGGCTCTCGCCTTTGGTAAGACTGCCGACGAGGTTCGTGCCGAGGGCACGCCCGAGCAGATCGTCCCGGCCCGCTGCTTTGAGGGCAACCGTCCGACGACCTCGATCTTCGGCGACACGCTGACCCCGTTCGCACTCGGCGAGCTCATCGCCCTGTACGAGCACATCACGTTTGTCGAGGGCACGGTCTGGGGCATTGACTCCTACGACCAGTGGGGCGTCGAGCTGGGCAAGCAGCTTGCCAAGCAGATTACCCCTGCCTTCCACGACGACGCCGCCAAGGCCGAGCAGGACGCTTCGACCCAGGCGCTCATCGAGTTCTACCGCGCTCACCGTAAGTAGTCGCTGCTGTTAACGCATCGCGCCTTATAGTCAGGGGCCCGTATCCTATCGGATGCGGGCCCCTTTGCTTTGCCGTGGTCCCGGGGCGCACGGCCTTTGTGGAACATCGCCGGGGCGCCGCGCGCTGCGAGAACCCTGCGCCTAGATCTCGGCCTCCGCATGGTCTCGCTGCGCCTCGGGCAGCTCCCCGTAGAGCGGATGGTCTTCGAGCCTAAAGCGCTCGACCTGTTCGGGAGTGCGACCGCGTACAAAGAGCCACGAGCGATCGATCGGCGTCGCCATGAGCGTGCTGGGCAGCGCGTCGGCGCGGTCGGAAAACACCCGGGCGCTCTCGGGATCCTGGAACGCCAGCACCAGATGCGTGTCGCAGTTGCCCATGATGGAGCGTGCGCGTGCCTCGCCATAGAACGCATCGAGCTGATTGGTCGACTGTAATAGCAGCGTTGCCCAGATGTTGCGGCTTCGGATAATCGAGAGCACGTTGTCGATCTGGGGGATCTGCAGATTTGCGAAGTCATCGAGCATAAAGCGCACGGGCACGGGCAGGCTGCCGTCGGGCTGCCTATCGGCTTCGCGAATGAGGCCCATAAACGCCTGCGTAATAAAGAGGCCGGTCAGCGGATCGAGATTGCGGTCAATATCGCTTACGGTTACAAACAGGGCGCAGGGGGTGTGTCCCATGGAAGCGAAGTCCACCTGATGGCACTCACGATAGAGCTGTGCCGCACCGTCGAATCCCAGACACATGACCTTTTCGGCAAGGATGCCGACGATGCTCGCGTGCATGCGCTCGGCATTTTGCGTAATGGCGTAGCGCCGCCATAGCGAGAGGGCATAGCTTTGGGGGTCGGTCGTGATCAGATCGTCAAACAATCGGGCCGTGGCACCGTCCTGCAGGTGCTCGATCAGCTTGATGACCGAGCTGATCGTCTGCTCGTCGGCGGGTAGCTGTTCGGTGACGTAGGCGATAAGACACGACAGCAGGTTTGCCGCCGCATGATCCCAAAAAGGCTGGTTGTTGTCCTCGATGGGGCAGATGGCCTTTGCCACCGAGAGGATGTCCTGCTGGTTGGGCCTGCCGTCCGCCTTGCGGCGAATGTGCCTCAGGGGGTTGTAGCCGCAGCGCTCGATGCCGGGCGCAAGGGCCGGGACGGTGTTGAGGTCGGCGAAGTTGAGACATTGCGCGCGGTAACCGTGGGCTGCCAGCACGGGTCCCACTTCGCGACAGAGCGTGCCTTTGGTGTCGAGCACGATGTAGCTTGCGTTCATTTGCAGCAGGTTGGGCTTGAGGACGTTTCGGGTCTTGCCGGCTCCCGAGGGGCCGATTACAAGTGCGTTGTTGTTGAGTCCCGTTTGGCGGGTGTCGCAGGAAAGCGTTCGATCCTTGGCGAGGATGGTGGACGATGCGGACTCAGATGCGGCGAGGCGGCTGGCGAGGTTAGACATGGGCGACCTCCTTGGTGGTCGAGAGGATTTCGTGGGCAAAGCCGAGCTCGACGGCGCGCTTGGCCGAAAGGTAGGTGTCTTTTGCAGTGAGGGACTGGATGCGCTTGGGCGTGAGGCCGCTGCGGTCCGAGAGGATTTGCGTGAGGGTCTTGCGGGTCTGCATGAGACGCCGGCTGGTTTCCTGCAGCGCAAGTGCCGAGCCGCCTGCCCCCTGGGGGATCAGCGGGTCGTGAATCATGAGCTCTGCATGGGGCGCCATACGTCGATCGTCGCCGCCCATAAAGATTACGGCGCCCATGGACGCGGCGAATTCCAGGCAGACGGTGCGGATGGGGCACGATGCGAGGCGCATGGCGTCATAGATCGCAAGACCCGATCGCACGCTTCCGCCGGCGCTGGCGACAAATATGGTGATGGGGCGGCTGGGGTCGGTGGCATCGAGCAGGCGGATCTGCTGGCATAGGTCGTGGGCCATCGAGGTTTCGATGTTTCCCATGACGGAGAGCTCGCGACGGGCGAGCATCTCATCGTAAATGCTGGTGAGCGTGATGCCTCGGGCGGATTCACGCATGGTGAGGGGGCTGATGATGGGGGAATGATTGGTGTCCATGAGGACTCCTTTCTGTTGGTTGTGCTGTGGAATAGGATTGTTGCCCGCGGAGGGGCTGGCGGGCTACAGGGTTCGTCCGAGCCTGAGATCGAGCTCGGTTGTGGGGCAGGCTGCCTGTTCGTGCGGCTCGCAAGCGCCAAGGGCTCCAAAGCGATGGAGCGTTGCGACGGGCGTGGTATAGGCGAGCCGCAGCTGATGCTCGACAGGGGCACATCCGTCTTTTTTGTAATGGGCCGTGTAGTACTGCGCGATGCTGGCGTTCATCTCGCTGCCATTGCGATGGCGCTCAAACTGGCGTCTGCAGGTCTCGATGATCTTTGCTACCGACTTGGGTGCCGTCGCGGGAACAAGGGCGAGATAGCCCTCAAATAGTTCGTTGATGCTCAGGAGGCACAGCAGGTCGATCAGCGTCCTTATGGCTGCTCCCTCGGCGGAAAAGTGCGCGGTCATGCGGTTATATCGGTTGCGGTCGACGATGGCCGCATGGGGTCTTGGAGTTTTCTGCCCCGTGGTTCCGGGCTTTTGCCGCGCCTGTGTATTGAGCTCGACGTTGCAGCGCTTGAGGCCGTCCAACGGAAGGAACAGTGCGGTGCGCAGGGTGTTCCGCTTGCTTTCGAGTTCATGACGCTCGTCGGGTTCCCATTCGAGCTTGAGTTTCGTGTCGAGCGCCGTAAGCATATGGGCTAGGCAGCCTACGGTAAGAACGTACGAATCGTTGTCGCGTTTTGGGGCATAGGGGTCTGTCAGTTTGCGAATCTCGGGGTCGCCCATGATCTTTGTGCAGCGCTTCAGCAGTTGAGGGTGGTCGGCCAAGATCGTCGCGAGCGGTAGCGACGCGTAGTTCTTGATGGTCGCGGCGGCAAAGGCGGCGTCATATTCGTTTGCATATGCTCGCTCAATGCGGGCATCCAGAATGCTTTTCTTATCGCCGTCTTCAGCGTGGTGGTTTGTCATAGCTTCTCCAATCGGTTGATGTTCGTGCTGTTTGTTGATGTGTTGGTTGTCGTGAGTGATGTGCTTGCCGTGGGTGATGTGCTGACGTGGGGGTGCTATGCGGTTTTCAATGAGCCCGTGAGGCAGTTGCTGCAGGGGCGGGATGGAACGGCCCATGCAAGGCGGAAGGCATCGTGCTCAAAATCGAGACAGCAATGCCCTGGGTGCCTCACATGTGGCAGTTACCTCATTAAGTTGTCATTGCGTTTGGGGTTGTACTTTGCCGATCTTCTTTCTCTTACACGCTGAAAACTGAAACTGAATATGCTCGATCAAACGATGACCACCGGAGCGGTCATCTTTAAAGTACGTTCGTTTTGCCGATTTGACAAGAACTAATTTTGAATTTTTTTCTACGGGATGAAATGAGATTTGTGGAACGGTCGCGATTGGTGTCGCCAGCTTTGCATGTGGTGGCTCGGCGTTTGGGCTGGAACGACTGAGCCCCGAGATGGCGTCCCGTTCATGTTTGAGACAATATATGACTTTTTGCCCGTTGCAAACAGAGTCGCGGTGGGTGTTCTGTATGATGGCTCAGACAAGGTTGTTCAATGACAGGGAGGCATATATGGCAATCAAAGCCATCGCGATGGATATCGACGGTACGCTCACCAACGATCAGAAAGTGATTAGCCCGCGTACGCGCGAGAAGCTGCTCGCGGCGCAGGAGTCGGGCATTAAGCTCATTTTGGCTTCGGGCCGTCCCGCATGGGGGCTGCACGCCTTGGCACAGGAGCTCGACCTTCAAAACCATGACGGTCTGCTGGTGGCCTTTAACGGCGCTCACGTCGTCGATGCCCAGACCGACGAGGTGCTGTTCGATCAGGCTATGCCTGCCGACGAATTGCATCGCCTGATTGATCATCTGCGTAATTTTGACGTGATCCCTATGATTTCGCTCGGTCGCGATTTGCACGTCGAGGACTCGTACCATTGCATGATCACGCTGCCTGACGGCTCGCAGAAGAATATCGTCAAGTATGAGCGCGACGCGTGCGATCTTAAGATTCGCGAGGTGGAGAGCCTGCATGAGGTCGCTGATGCTTATCCCGTGGACAAGCTACTCACTGCGGGCGACCCGACCTATTTGCAAGCGCATCACGAGGAGATGTACGCGCCCTTTACTCAGACGCTTTCTGGTATGTTTACGGCCGACTGGTACTTTGAGTTTACGGCGCCCGGTATCGACAAAGCCCGTGCGCTCGAGGGTGCCCTGCCCAAGCTCGGCATCGATGCCAGCGAGGTCGTATCGTTTGGCGACGGCCAGAACGACAAGTCCATGATTGAGTGGGCCGGCACTGGTGTTGCCATGGGCAACGCGGTTGACGAGGTTAAGGCCGTGGCCCAGATGGTGACCGCCAATAACAACGAAGACGGTATTGCGGTGGCGCTGGATAAGCTGCTGGGTTAGAATCGCCGATAATGCATGGTTCGGGCGCCTGCTTGCAGGCGCCCTTTTGTTAGGGAGGGTGCCGTGTCCGCATTTCCGTTCGACGCCGTTATCTTTGACATGGACGGCGTGATTGTCGATACCGAGTATTACTACCTGGGCGAGACTGCCGCGTTTGCCAAGGAGCTTGGGCTTAATCTGACTCAAGAGGAGTTGAATGGGCAGGTCGGTACCTCGCATCAGTTCTTCCTGCATATGCTGGTCGATTGGTTTGAGCGCGCCGGTAAGGGGCATTTCACTGGCGAGGAAGCGTTGGCCCGTTGGGACGAGTGGGCGCATAAGCGTCCGCGCGACTATCAGGCTTTGATTAACCCAGGCGCCGTGGATACGATTCGAGAGCTGCCGCGCCGTGGCGTTCGCGTGGCGCTTGCCAGCTCGTCTCCCATGGTTAGCATCGAGGAAGTGCTCAACGCGTGCGGGCTGTCGGATGCCTTTGAGTATGTGGTGAGCGGCGAGCAGTTTAAGGAGAGCAAGCCCGAGCCCGATATCTACCTGCATGCGCTGGATCTCCTGGGGCTGCCCGCGAATCGCTGCTGCTGCGTTGAAGATTCCGTTCCGGGCATTACCGCGGGTAAGCGTGCTGGCCTGACGGTGATTGCCAAGCGCGAGGAGCGCTTTGGATTTAGCCAGGATGCCGCGGACAAGATTATCGACCAGCTGCCGGAGCTGCTGGAACTCGCGTAGATCCTGGGCGGTACTGCTGTCACAACAGTGGTTCCGTTGACATAAGAGAGAGGGGTGGCGTCATGGCATTTAACGTGAGCGCACTGGGGTTTGGCGACAACGTCGTCGACCGCTACGAGCATATTCACACTATGTATCCGGGTGGCAATGCGGCGAACTTTGCCGTGTATGCCAAGAAATGCGGAGCCGCGCGCTCCGCGTATATGGGCATCTTTGGTAACGACGCTGCTGCTGAGCATGTGATTGCGAGTCTTGAGGATGAGGGCGTTGAGCTAGCCAAATGCAAGCAGCTCATCGGCGAGAACGGTGCGGCCCGCGTTACTGTGGTTGATGGTGATCGCGTATTTCTGGGGTCTAACGAGGGCGGCATCCGTGGTGATGCACGCTATGTGCTCGATCGTTTTGATCTGGCGTATATGAAACAGTTCGACGTAGTCCACTCGGGTAACTATTGCTTTACCGAGCGCGAGCTGCCCAAGTTGAAGGCCGCGGGCGTCACGGTTTCTTTTGACTTTTCGGACGATTCGACCGACGAGTACTACGAGCAGATTGCTCCCTACGTCGACTTCGCGTTCTTTAGCGCGGCAGACGCTGCGAGCGAGGATGAGATTCGCGAGCGTCTTGCCTGGGTGAAGGGCTTGGGCCCATGTTTTGTGTCCGCAACGGCTGGCGCTGAGGGCTGCATTGCCTATGACGGCGAGCGTTACTATCGGCAGCATGCCAAGCCCGTGGCAGACATGAAGGACACCATGGGCGCGGGTGACTCGTTCCTGACTTCGTTTCTGATGTGCTATCTCGATTCCGCCAAGCGTGGCGAGGATGGTGCCGAGGCCGTCGAGCGCGCACTCGACTTTGCGGCGGGGTTTGCTTCGACCGTATGCGGTATGGAAGGCTCCTGGGGCCATGGAGCGCCGATTTCCGAATAGGTGAGCAGTCCCGGGGAGCTGTATTGGTGCCTTCCCGTGACTCGGTGGTCAAAAAAGCCAAATATGAGTACTGTGACTAATTTAGTAACAGCGAAATCAAGCTTTGAGAGCCTAGTTGGGTGTCTGCGAGCGATTAAAACCCGCTAAAAATGATTTTAAGCATCTTGATAATGAACAGTTGTGCATTATCAAGATGTTATTTTGCCGTAAATAATGTGACTAGATTTGCAACAGTACTCATATTTGGCATTTTTTGCACACAGGGGTTAGCGAAGGCCAAAAACAGAGCGTGCATTTGTTAAAACTGCCGATTCGATGCGCTTTGCGTCACAGTTTTTGAGTGAGGCGATGCGTTCTGAGGTCCTTGCGAGCGATCTGATGAGCGATTGCGCGCTTGTTTCTGTGTTTGGCTCGGCCGGCGCATCGGTTTCGAGCAGTAAACGGTCGAGTGGAATCTGTCGTGCGTATTCGCGTCCACGTCTAGACGCGAGCATGCGTTCGTTGACGGAAAAATAACAGCCCGCATTACGCGTGCGGACGAGTTCGTCCGAAGTGCCGCTAAACCAGTGGAAGATGATAGCGGGGGAGTCGGGGTTTGGGATGAGTAGTCCATGCGATTCGAGGACGTCCAGTACGGCTCCTGCTGAACGAACGGCGTGAATTGATATCACTCGCCCGACAAGAGGGTGCTGCACGAGCGCATCGCAGAGCCGGTCAAGTGCCTGTATTTGTAGCGGCTCGCTTCCTGCAAAGCGCGCGGAAAAGTCGAGTCCCACCTCGCCGATGTAGCGCTCTTGGGCAGCAACTTCGCAAAGCAGATTGACTTCGGCAGGACCGCAGCGGCCGTCGGCGAGCCACCAGGGGTGGAGCCCAATGCCGGCGATGATGCCTGGTTGGCGACGGGCGCGCTCGTTAGCGGCCGAAAAGTCGTGTGGATTGACGCCGCAATCAAATAGACCCAAGCCCAGTGCCGTCGCCTCATCGGCAACGGCGTCCGGGTGAGCCATTAAATCAAGATGGCAGTGTGCATCAATTAACTGGGGCCCCATCTCGGCACGCTCCACTAGTCCAGGCGCTGGCCATCGGCGCGCACGCGCTCGGTGCCGCGCCCACTGATCTGGCGGATAACCTCGCCGGCGATCATCTGACCCATGATAGGCGGCATAAAGCTGGCGGTGCCCAACTCGGTACGCTCGTGGATATTGGACGGGTCGCGGGGTTGGGTCTTAACCGATTCCTCGCAGCTAAACAGCACGTGCAGGCTCTTGATTCCGCGCTTCTTGCATTCTTTGCGCATGATGCGGCTCATGGGGTCACGTACCGTATCGAAGATGTCGGCAAAGCGGAGGCACTCGGGATGGAGCTTGTTGGCCCCGCCCATGGAGCTAACCAAACGGATGTCGTGGTCCTGAGCATATTTGGCAATGGTGAGCTTGGCCGAGATGGTGTCGATGGCGTCGACGACGTAGTCGAGCTTGCCGTCCGTCTGCTCCAAAACGCTCGCAAAGAACCCGTCGATGTTATCGCTCAACAGGTATTCAGTTCGCTTGATGACGGTGACGGCAGGATTGATATCGTGGATCATGGCCTCCATCACGTCAACCTTGCGCTTGCCGACGGTGCTGTGAAAGGCGATGGCCTGGCGATTGATATTGCTGGGCGCGATGATGTCCTTATCCAGAATGACGAAATGTCCGATGCCGCCGCGGGCGAGTGCCTCGCAGCAGTTGGAGCCCACGCCTCCGCAGCCGAGCACCAGTACCGTAGCATCGGCGAGCTTGTCGAGTGCCTCGCGGCCCATGATGATTTCGAGCTTGGTATCGCGTGTCTCGATGGGGGCTGCGGCTGCGGTTTCGGTCATAGATATCCTCCGATGGGGAGTCGGTCGTGTTTTAGCTATCGCCATTATAGGTATTATTGCGATTCCATTTGAGCCCTTGGAGCTTGTTGAAATGGGATCGGGATTCGCATAAGATTGAAGCAGATGGCACCCGTTGCCGCGGGTTGACCAACTCCGAAACACGTTTGTAGCGTGAGAAGTGGCCGTCTTCGCATTACGCGATGGCGGCTATTTTTTTGAGTGTTAGATTAGATAGTTAGACAAACATCTAAATATCGAGTATAGTGTGCGCGTCATGAGAGATGATGAAAGGAGGTCTTATGCCGGGAGAGGGTTTTAAGGCGCTTGCCGATCCAACGCGACGGCGCATTTTGGAGTTGCTGCGCGAGGGCAATCGCACGGCCGGGGAGCTTGCCGAACATTTTGACATCAGCAAGCCGTCGTTGAGCCATCACTTGGCGACGCTCAAAAACGCCGGGTTGGTGACCGACGAACGTCATGGCCAAAACATCGTTTACAGCTTAAACACCACCGTCATGCAGGACTTGATCGGTTGGTTTATGGGCTTTACAAACACGGAAGGTGATAAGGATGAATAACGAAAACAAGGGCATTCACGCCACGGGGGTATCGCGGCGTGTGTGGATTGCGCTGATCGCTCTGTGCGTCGCCAATGTCGTAGCGCACCTCATGGTGATGCCGAGCTTGCCCGGGCAGATTCCCACGCACTGGGGCGCGAACGGCGCCGTCGACGGTTGGGGTCCCAGCTGGATGGCATCGGCGCTCGGCGCATTGCCTCTGGTGCTTCTCGCAATGTTCTGCGTGGCGCCGCGCATCGATCCCAAAGGTGAGGCATATCGAACCTCGGGCAAGTTCTATCAGGGCTTCGTAATCGCCTTCACCTTGTTCATGTGCGCCATAAGCTGGCTGGGAGAGCTTACGGTCTGGGGCGTGGTGCCGGCGGTCGGTTCGGTTAACGTGCTGATTTCCGGTGTTGTCGGTTTGCTGTTCATCGGCGTAGGCAACTACTTGCCGCGTGTGAAGCAGAACTATACGCTCGGTATCAAGACGCCTTGGGCGCTTACCAATCCCGAGAACTGGCGCCGTACGCAGCGCTTTGGCGGTGCCTGCTTTATGGTGCTGGGCTTTGGCCTGATTGTGATGGGCGTGGCAGGCAGCGTGCTTTCGAGTGAAGTCGTCGCCGCGGTGATTGCGGTTCTGGCGTTTGGTTCGGTTGGAGCCGTCTACGTCTACTCGTATCTGCTGTGGCGCAAATCGCAGCGAGCCGCTCGCTAAGGTTGCGGAAAACTAGCGTACGCAGTTCATAGTATGTTCCGGGGGAACTTTTCCCAGGTAGTATTAGGGGGTATGGGCAACCATGCCCCTTTTTCGTTAAGTTTCAGAGCTGGTTTCCTCATTTCGTTTCCACTAAAGCGAAACAAGAATAGGAAAACAGCAGGTAGAAAGGATAAAACAGGCATATGGCTGAGTTTATCTACCAGATGTATCAGGCTCGCAAGGCCCATGGCGACAAGGTGATCCTTGACGACGTGACCCTGAGCTTCTACCCCGGTGCCAAGATCGGCGTTGTGGGTCCCAACGGCATGGGCAAGTCGACCCTGCTCAAGATCATGGCCGGCATCGAGGAGGTCTCCAACGGCGATGCCAGGCTCACCCCCGGCTACACTGTGGGCATCCTGCAGCAGGAGCCGCCGCTCGATGACGACAAGACCGTCATCGAGAACGTGCGCATGGCGTTTGGCGATATGATCGCCAAGGTCGATCGCTTCAATAAGATCGGCGAGGAGATGTGCGACCCGGATTGCGACATGGATGCCCTCATGGCCGAGATGGGCAAGCTCCAGGACGAGATCGACGCCGCCGACGGCTGGGATATCGATTCCAAGCTCGGTCAGGCCATGGACGCCCTGCAGCTGCCCGATTCCGACATGCCGGTTAACGTGCTTTCCGGCGGCGAGCGCCGTCGCGTGGCCCTGTGCAAGCTGCTGCTCGAGGCTCCCGACCTGCTGCTGCTCGATGAGCCCACGAACCACCTGGACGCCGAGTCGATTCTGTGGCTCGAGCATTTCCTGCACAACTACCAGGGTGCCGTGCTTGCCGTCACGCACGATCGCTACTTCCTGGATAATGTTGCCGAGTGGATCTGCGAGGTCGACCGCGGCCACCTTTATCCCTACAAGGGCAACTACTCCACGTATCTGGAGACTAAGGCCGCGCGTATCGAGGCACAGGGCAACCGCGATGCCAAGCTCGCCAAGCGCATGGAGGCCGAGCTCGAGTGGGTACGCAGCTCGCCCAAGGCTCGCCAGGCCAAGAACAAGGCCCGTCTGGCTCGCTACGAGGAGATGGAGGCCGAGGCCCGCGCAAGCCAGAAACTCGACTGGACCGACATCCGCATCCCTGTGGGCCCGCGTCTGGGCAACAAGGTGCTCGAGGCTCATCACCTGCACAAGGAGTTCGATGGCCGCGTGCTCATCGACGACCTATCATTCACCCTGCCGCGCAACGGCATCGTGGGCGTCATCGGCCCCAACGGTGTCGGTAAGACCACGCTGTTCAAGACGATTGTGGGTCTGGAGCCGCTGACTTCGGGCGAGCTCGAGGTGGGCGAGACCGTCAAGATCTCCTATGTCGATCAGAACCGTTCCGGCATCGACCCCGACAAGAACCTGTGGGAGGTCGTCTCGGATGGCCTGGACCACATGATGGTCGGCGAGACCGAGGTTCCGAGCCGCGCGTACGTGGCGAGCTTTGGCTTTAAGGGCCAGGACCAGCAGAAGCGCGCTGGCGTACTTTCCGGTGGCGAGCGCAACCGTCTGAATCTGGCGCTTACGCTCAAGCAGGGCGGCAACCTGCTGCTTCTCGACGAGCCCACGAACGATCTCGACGTCGAGACGCTGTCCTCTCTCGAGGCGGCACTGCTCGAGTTCCCGGGCTGCTCGGTGGTCATTAGCCACGACCGTATGTTCCTGGACCGCGTCGCCACGCACATCCTGGCGTGGGAGGGCACCGACGAGAACCCGGGCAACTGGTATTGGTTTGAGGGCAACTTTGAGGCCTATCAGGCCAACCGTATCGAGCGCCTTGGCGAGGACGCAGCCCAGCCGCATCGTATTCACCGCAAGCTGACGCGTGACTAATTTGTTACGCGGTTTTACCAAACCGCGTAACTGCCCGACGCTGCGCGGGCCGCAAGCACCCCATCTTGCCGTTCAAACCGTCGCTCGCGTACCGAAGTACGCGTCGCTTCTCTTTCACGGCAACCTGGGGCACTTGCGGCCCGCTCGCTGTTGGTCACGGAACATCAACAAATAAAAACGGCTCAAATCCTGATTTGGATTTGAGCCGTTTGTCGTTACTGCTCGGGTTCTTCGACTTTGTCGATGGCCCAGGTGGCTCCGAGACCGCCGGTGGTGTTGCGGCGGATGCGCACGGCAACCTCGCGGCGCTCGCCGGCCTGCGTGTAGCGCAGGGGGAAGATTGCGCGGTTTCGCGCGGCCTCGATGGTTCCGCGCTCGCGGGCGATCCAGTAGTACTCGCCGACGATGCCGAGCGTGTCGGCGCCGTAGGGGAGATAGGTCGACAACTGGTGCAGAAGCGGGCCGGGGCAGAAGACTTCGGTTGCGAAATCGATGGGGAAGTCCTCGGGGATGGTCGGTGCCGCGGGTGCGGGGGTTGGGGCCGCTACGGGTACCGAAGCCGGTGCCGGTGCGGGAATTTGGTCGCAAGCAGAGGCGGGCACGGATTCGATGACGGGTGCGGGCTCCGGCGTCGTTTTCGGCTTGATCGTGGAATCTGCGGGCTTCACGGTGACGGGCGCGTCTGCAGCTGCAGTTTCAACCTCAACCTGCGTCGCGTTCTCGTTCTCGACGCTCGACTTTGCGTCGATGGGCGTGGATGCCATGGTGGTTATGCCGGCATTGGCGTTCTCGGGGTCATAGACGACCGTGAGCGAGATGGCGGGCTGCGGCGTCTCGGGCTCCGGCGTCGACTCAGTAGCGCCTTGATCGGCGGGCTCGTCGGACTGATCGTCCTCGGCTTCGTCGCCAAAGACGTCGCTGTTTTGGAACGCAGACGTCTCGGGCTGGTCAGCGGCTTCTTCGGCTGTCGACTTGGGAGCCTCGTTGAGCTCCGCAGTGGCTTCCTGCTCGGATATGACTTTGGGATCGGTCGTGGCGGCGATTTCGGTTTCGGCTTCTGCTGTTACCTCAATAGCGACTTCGATCTCGGGCTCGGGCTCCGGAGCGACTTTGGCCACGGGCTCGGGCTCGGCGCGCTTAACGTGCTTGGGGCGCACGGCCTTGAGGTCCTTCTCGCCGCGTTTTTTCTTTTTGTAGGACTGCTTGGCTCCCTTGGCTGCCTTGGGCTTGTCCTCGCCTTTGGCAAGGGCGGCATCCCAGGTATCGTTGGCGATGACGGTGGCATACAGGCGACCGCCCTTAAAGACGGTCAGCTTAATGAAGTCGTCGAGCTCCTCGAGCAGCTCGCGCGTGGACTCAAAGCCCAGGTCATAAGCGGCCATGTCACCAGCGGCGAGTGCCTCCTCGACCTGCGTCATAAACGTTTGCTTGCCGCACCCAATCGCATCGCGCAGCAGGCGATACAGATAGATGTGGTTGCCCAGTGATAGCGTGGGCGTAACTATTGTCTTGCTCATGGCAAATCTCCTCTTTACACACCAAAGCATCTTACCATCGCACGGGGCTTGCCATCTCGTCGCCCAAGGTAAACGGGCGCGACCGTTGCCGGTTCGCGCCCGTTATGCAGGTCGGTTATCTATGAGAGGCAATCGTACTTAGTTGCCCGACGTCGTGCCCTGGCTTGAGCTGTCAGATGCCGTGCCGGACGCGGTGCCGCTCGAGCTGTTGGTATTGCTGCTGTCGGTAGATTCCGTGCCCGATGTATTGCCGCTCGTCTGGTCGCCCGTGCTCGGCTGAGAGCCGTCGGTCGTTTGGCTTGAGTCGGTCGTGCCGGATTGCGTGTCGCTGCTGTTCGTAGAGGAATCGGCGCCCTGCGATTGATCGGGGGTGTTCGAGGACGAGTCGGTGGATGCGGAGGTGCCCTGCGGGTCGTCCTGCTGGCTTTGCGATTGGCCGGAGCTATCCGCGTCGTGCTCGGTCGTACGGGACGAAAGGATTGGCTCGGGACGCTCGCCCAGACCCTCACCGGCGGTGGTGATAAGGATGGCGCCGGCGCAGGCGATGACCGCGACGATGGCGATGGCGATTGAGAAGACGATGACCTTCTTTTGCGTCTGGCTGCGCTCTGCCGCCGCCTTGGCGCGCAGGCTGTCGGGAGCGACGCGCGCCGTGGTCGCGCGCCCCGCAATCTGGCGCATCTCCTGCGTAGTCGCGGCGCCGCCCAGGTGCTCCTCGGCATTAAATTCAACGGGCTCATAGGCACCGGCGGGGTAGTCGACGGCGGCGTGCGTACCTTTGATGGCTTCGGCGCTGGCAGAGATAAAGTGGCGGTAGACCTGCGAGGACACAACGGTGATAACCGAGCTCACGGCGGCGCCGATCACCGATCCGGCGATACCGATCTTGGAGGCAAGCGCGACGCTCGTGGCGGCAGCTGCGGCGCCGGCGACGATCTGGGGAATGGAAATATCGTCGAACAGGCCTTTTTTGGGCGCGATGGCCATGGTCTGTCCGATGGAATGGTTCTCGTGCACGCCGTTGTTGAGCGACGCCGGCGTCATGACGCGCGTGCGCGGCGCGTCGGTGTACCTGGTTGTCATACGGGGTCCTCCCGGTGTAAATCTGCTTCGTTTCGTGTAGCCATCAGGGTACCCACCAGATGTGAATCGTACGTGACATTTAACAGATACCATCAACTCATCAAGGGGGGCTTGCTGTCTTTGGTGCAATAGCTTGATGCTAAACTGGATTTACGATTGCGAGGTGGTTTACGTGATGTACCCGTATATGACATTCGAAGACGGTACCGAGGTCGTTCATTCTGACCTGATTGCAGATGGGGATATCGAAAAGGTTGTCGTGCATTTTGAACGACCGACGGCAGAGGGCTTCGACTCCGCTCGCTGTGAGTTGCCTTCTTACAATTGGACTATGTGGGAGGGGCATTTCACCGACGAGGAGAAGCGAGGATTTGAGACTTTTCTGAGCAATAATGCTCACCTGCTGTATCGCTACGCCGCAAACGGAGGAGCTAAAGTTGCCTAGCCTATTTCTTATTGGCGGCTACAGGGTCTTCTTTTGGTCTAACGAAGCGGGCGAGCCAATCCATGTTCATGTTTGCAAGGGAGCGCCTTCAAATAACTCGGCCAAAATCTGGCTGACTCGCAGGGGAGGTTGCATTGTCGCTAATAACAAAGCGAAGATCCCCCAGAGCACGCTTGACGACCTCTGTGAAATTATCGCCGCTCAGCATGAATTGATTTGTTCTAAATGGAAGGCTTTTTTCCTTGTGGACGAGATCTCGTTCTACTGCTAAACGCCATTCTGACTTCTCTTTTTCATTTTTAATCATGAGACTGCCCCATCAGCGCTGATTGAACTTGACAGTACAATGGAGGCGGACTTTATTGCCGCTGCTCGTTGCGGCTAAACGGATGTGTTGGAGCTTGTATGAACGATTTTCTAAACGGTCAAGTTGAGAACGATGGCTTTTTGCGTGTGGCGGCGGCTTCGCCGCGGATTCGCGTGGCCGATGTCGAGGGCAATGCCGAGGTTGCGCTGGCAGCTGTTCGCGAGGCTGCCGAGCGCGGCGTTCGCGCGCTGGTGCTGCCCGAGCTCAACTTGTGCGGCTATACCGCGGCCGACCTGTTCCATAATCGCACGCTGCTGCATGCCTGCGAGGCTGCTCTGGTGCATATCCTCGATGAGACTCGTGAGCTGTCGATTGTCTTTACCATCGGTCTTCCCGTTGCGGTTGCCGAGAATATCTACAACTGCGCCGCCGTGTGCTGCGCGGGCGAGCTTTTGGGCCTCACGGCCAAGAAGTATCTGCCCAACTATGGCGAGTTCTACGAGCGCCGCTGGTTTGCTCCGGCGCCCGCAGATCCTGTGTGGGTCGAGTTCGCCGGTCAGGGTCCGGTTCCGCTGGGTTCGGGGCTTGTCTACCGCTGCTGTGATGAGGGCGCCGAGGACCTGGTGTTGGGCGTTGAGGTTTGTGAGGACCTGTGGGTGCCGGCGCCCCCTTCGACCGAGATGGCGCTTGCCGGTGCGACGGTGATTCTCAACCCGTCGGCCTCGGACGAGATTATCGGTAAGGCGGATTACCGCCGCAGCCTCATCTCTAACCAGAGCGCACGCCTGTACTGCGCCTATGCCTATGCGGACGCGAGCGAGGGCGAGTCCACGACCGACATGGTCTTTGCGGGCGAGAACCTTATCTACGAAAACGGCTCCAAGCTCGCCGCCACTAAACTGCTTACCTGCGATATGGCGGTTGCCGATGTTGACCTCGACCGTCTGGTTGCCGAGCGCCGTCGCTCGACGACGTGGACGCGCGCGGACGATGCGCCGGAGGCCACGACTGTTGAGTTCTCTTTTGAGGGCACGCTCTCCGAGGCTCCCGTCCTGCGCGATGCCTGCGATATCGACCGCGTTTTCCCCCGCGCGCCCTTTGTGCCGGCCGACCATGGCGACTTGGCCGAGCGCTGCGAGACGATCCTCGATCTGCAGACTGCGGGCCTCAAGACCCGCCTTGCCCACACAGGTACCAAGGCTGCGGTCATCGGCCTTTCGGGTGGCTTGGACTCCACGCTGGCACTGCTTGTGACCGTGCGTGCCTTCGATGCGCTGGGGCTGCCGCGCACCGGTATCACAGCCGTGTCCATGCCCGGCTTTGGCACGACGCATCGCACCAAGTCGAACGCCGAGTCGCTCGCTCGCGACCTGAGTGTGAGCTTCCGCGAGGTTTCGATCCATGCGGCTGTGGAGCAGCACTTCAAGGACATTGAGCACGATCCGGCCGTGCAGGACGTGACCTACGAGAACAGCCAGGCCCGCGAGCGTACGCAGATTCTGATGGATTTGGCCAACCAGGCTGGTGGTTTTGTCATCGGCACGGGCGACCTGTCGGAGTTGGCGCTCGGTTGGGCTACCTATAACGGCGACCACATGAGCATGTACGCCGTCAACGCGAGCGTGCCCAAGACGCTCGTGCGTCATCTGGTGCGTTATGCCGCCGATGTCTTTGGCGGGCGTATTGCCGAGACACTGCTCGACATCCTCGATACGCCGGTGTCCCCCGAGCTTCTGCCGCCCACGGGTGACGGCGAGATTGCGCAGAAGACTGAGGATTTGGTGGGCCCGTACGAGTTACACGACTACTTCCTCTACTACCTGCTGCGTTTTGGCTTTGAGCCGGGCAAGATCTACCGCATGGCGCTCAAGAGTTTCGAGGGCGTCTACGACGCCAAGACCGTCCACACGTGGCTGCGTACGTTCTACCGTCGCTTCTTTGCCCAGCAGTTTAAGCGCAGCTGCCTGCCCGATGGCCCCAAGGTGGGCTCGGTGACGCTCAGCCCGCGCGGCGATTGGCGTATGCCGAGTGACGCCAGCTCGCGTCTGTGGCTTGCGCAGATCGACGCGCTCAATCCAATTGACTAAGGTTGGCTAAATTGAACCAATACGGGGGTTGCAAGCGTTACACTTTTGAAATCTGATGGCCCGTATCGCGCGGCGCTCTTGTCGGAGCGCCGCGTTTTTTATATCGAAAGGTGGCACCATGCAGGCATCGCAGCGTCTCGACCGCTTTGGCGCGGAGGTCTTCGCCTCGCTCAACAACAAGCTTCTCGCGCTGAAGGCTCAGGGCAAGACCATTTACAACATGAGTGTGGGCACGCCCGACTTTAAGCCGTACGACCATGTGGTCGAGGCGCTCACGCAAGCAGCCCAAGATCCCGAGATGTGGAAGTATGCCCTGCGCGACCTGCCCGAACTCAAGCAGGCCGTGTGCGATTACTATGAGCGTCGCTTTGGCGTTTCGGGTATTACGCCGTCCATGGTGCAGTCGTGCAACGGCACGCAGGAGGGCGTGGGTCATTTGGGCCTGGCCCTGCTCGATCCGGGCGACACCATTCTGGTTCCCGATCCGTGCTACCCGGTCTTTGAGGCGGGTGCCAAGATCGCCGATGCTAAACTCGAGTACTATCCGCTGGTTGCCGAGCACAATTACCTGCCCTATGTGGCGGGCATCGATCCCGAGGTGGCCGATCGTGCCAAGTACATGATCGTGTCGCTGCCCGCCAACCCGGTGGGCTCGGTGGGCACGCCCGAGATCTACGAGGAGATCATCGCTTTTGCCCGCGAGCACGACCTGCTGATCGTTCACGACAACGCATACTCTGACATCGTGTTCGACGGCGAGCCGGGCGGCAGCTTCTTGCAGTATCCCGGTGCGCTCGAGGTGGGCGTTGAGTTCTTCTCGCTCTCCAAGTCGTTTAACGTCACCGGTGCCCGCATCGGCTTTTTGGTCGGTCGCGAGGATGTGGTCTCGGCCTTTGCCAAGCTGCGCAGTCAGATCGACTTTGGCATGTTCTTCCCGATCCAGAAGGCTGCTATCGCCTGCCTGAACGGTCCGCGCGATGAGGTCGAGGCGCAGCGTCTGAAGTACCAGGAGCGCCGTGATGCCCTGTGCGACGGTCTTGAGGGCCTGGGCTGGGAGCGTCCCAACGCGCATGGCTCTATGTTTGTGTGGGCCAAGCTTCCCGGTGGTCGCACCGATTCCATGGCGTTTTGCGAGGAGCTCATGGAGAAGGCCGGCGTTGTGGTGACGCCGGGCGCGAGCTTTGGTCCTTCGGGTGAGGGGCACGTGCGCATGGCGCTGGTCTTGCCGCCCGACCAGATCGCTTTGGCTGTCGAGGCCATTCGCGAGGCGGGCCTGTATTAGATGGCTATTTCGGCTCGTCAATAGCTCGAAACCGATTTCGTGCAGTTATTTTACGAATCCTGCAAACAATTTCGGTAAACGGTCGATTTTTGGCTGCGAATAGGAGCATAATCAAAGTCCCGATTGGATGTATTGGGATTACGACAAGCCGCTCGGGTCGTTCCCGGGCGGCTTGTTTGTGGAGAGAGATGGGAGTTTCTAATGGTTAACGAGAAGAAGGTCGCTATTGTCGGCTGCGGTTTCGTCGGTTCGTCTTCGGCGTTCGCACTGATGCAGAGCGGTCTGTTCTCCGAAATGGTCCTCATCGACGTGGACAAGAACCGCGCTGAGGGTGAGGCCCTGGATATCGCGCACGGCATGACGTTTGCCGAGCCGATGAAGATCTACGCCGGCGATTATTCCGATGTCGCCGACGCCGCCATGATCGTCGTCACCGCTGGCGCTGCCCAGAAGCCCGGTGAGACCCGCCTGGACCTGGTCAACAAGAACGTCAGCATCTTTAAGTCCATTATTCCCGAGATTAAGAAGTCCGGCTTCGACGGCATTCTGCTCATCGTCTCCAACCCGGTCGATGTTCTGACCTACGCCGCCATCAAGATGTCCGGCCTGCCCGAGGGCCACGTCATCGGTTCCGGCACTGTGCTCGACACCGGCCGCCTGCAGCAGATGCTTGGTGCCCACGTCGAGGTTGACCCGCGCGATGTCCAGGCCTATGTCATGGGCGAGCACGGCGACTCCGAGTTTGTCGCTTGGTCCAGCGCTCAGGTTGCCGGCGTTCCGCTGAACACCTTCTGTGAGCTTCACGGCCACCTGGAGCATGAGGCTGCCGAGAAGCGCATTGCCGAGGACGTCAAGAACTCCGCCTACACCATCATCGAGAAAAAGCACGCCACCTACTATGGCGTCGCCATGGCCGTCAAGCGCATCTGCACCGCCGTCATGCGCGATGAGCAGACCGTTCTGCCTGTCTCCTCGCTCATGGTGGGCGAGTATGGCCTGTCCGATCTTGCCATCTCCATGCCGACCGTCGTTGGCCGCGACGGCGTTGTCTGCCGCGTCCCCGTGCCGCTGAACGATGACGAGCAGCATGAGCTCACCGTCTCCGCCAAGGCCCTCAAGGACATCATCGACAGCGTTGATTTCTCCTGCTAAATCAAGCTCGCTAGAGCGAAAAGCTACAATGAAGGCGTCCGGGTCCACACGGCCCGGGCGCCTTTTTGGTGCAAAGTAACCTGACCCCAATGCACCATAGTTGATGGGAGGGCCATGTCGGATTCGCCTAATTTTTTGACCTATGCCCAGACGGCGTTTGATCCGTTTGAGGAGCGGCCGTTCTGCGCGGTGGATAGCCTGGTCTTTGCGTGGTTGTCCTATTTGCGTTTGCCAGGTGATATGGCGGAGCTGACGAACTGGCAGGGCCTAGACGTACGCGAGCTGCTGCGTGCCGAGTGCTACCGGGACATGATTGACGACTTGTGGGACCCGGAGGGGAGCAGGGCCTTGTTGGAGGCCGTGGCAGCAAGTCCTCGCTACCGTGGCGTGCACGTTTGCGGCTATCGTGCCGTGAGCGATGTGGTGGCGACGGAGCAGTTTGCAGCCATGGCGTTTCGGTTTCCGGCAGGGTTTAGCTATCTTTCCTTCCGGGGGACCGACAGCACGATTGTGGGCTGGAAAGAGGACTTTAACATGGCGTTCCGGTGTCCTGTGCCGGCCCAGGAATCCGCGGCACGTTATGTGGACGAGGCGGCGGATGCGATTGACGGGCCGCTTTTGTGCGGAGGTCATTCCAAGGGTGGAAACCTTGCGGTGTACGGTGCGGCGATGTGCTCCGATGTCGCCCGTGAGCGAATCGAACGGGCGTATTCCCATGATGGCCCGGGCTTCGTCGAGGAGTTTCTGAACGGCGACGCCTTTGCCGATCTTTCCGGTCGAATCGACAAGACGCTACCTCGGTCGTCGATCTTTGGCATGATGTTCGAGACACAGGAGGACTATGCCATCGTTGAGAGCACCGAGTTCAGCCTGCTGCAGCACAATCCCTTTAGCTGGGTGGTTGATGGTCGCGACTTCGTGTACTGTGAGCGCCTGTCCGCCGGTGCTCGATATGTTGATGGCTCCATTCGCGAGATGCTGCTTGCAGTGTCGCCTGGCGAGCGCGAGCGTTTTGTAGATGCGTTGTTCTCCGTGTTTGAGGCAACGGGTGCTGAGCGGTTTGCGGATATCGCTGGGAATCTGCGCGAGAGCCTGCCCGTGATGCTCCAGGCTGCGCAAGGCTTTGACAAGGATACACGACGCTTTGTCTCGCAGACCATCGTGGCAATCCTTAAATGCGCACTGCTGCCCAAACGCCCTCAGATCGACATGCCCGCTGCCGGCAAGAGTTTGGCAGAACAGCTCGAGGCTTGGCAGTCCGAGCTCCTGCGCTAGCCATTGGCGCAAAGCAACCTGTCCCCGATGCACCAATCTTCGATGCGCCTGGGGTGGGCTCGACCGCTATACTGGTTCGTGCCGAAATCGATCTAGAACGGAATGCCGTATATGAAAATCAATCATGCGATTCTGCATATCCTGGACTTTGACTCTGCCGTCAACGTCATGAGCCAGCGCGAGCTCGATATCGAGAGTCGTACCGTGCGCAACTTCGTGACCACGCATCTGCGCCGCGCACGAACCTCGGCCGACAATAAACGTGCCACGTTTGCCGAGAACTCTGCGTTTGGCGGCGAGCTCAAGGGCTATTTCTTTGGCGAGCGCGAGTTCGTGGACCTGTCGCAGCAGATTGCGGAGTTCATCTCTTCCGAGCTCACCAAAGCCGAGAAAGCCGAGTCCACCGACGTGCTCGTGGCCGATTTTGACGACGATGAGGATGCCCGCTGGTTTGCCGTGATGCTGCTGGGCTCCAAGCAGGCTTTTATGCACGAAGTGGGCCGCGAGGAGGGGGAGGTGCGCAACGACATCGCGCGCCACTACGCCATTCTGCCGAACCCCTCGCAAAAGGTGCCGAGCTATGCCATCGTGCGCGCGAGTACCATGGAGATCGGCTACGTGGACAAGAAGCGCAAGATTGCCGGCGAGGACCGTATGCTTATCCCCGATGGCCTGCTGCAGTGCGACACGGGTGTATCGGGCAAGGAGGTCATCGACACCGTGACGCGTGTGGTCGAGGAAGTCGCCGAGGAGCATGGTGCCAATACGGCCGTGGCGCTCGCTAAGGTTAAGGCTGCCGTTGCCGAGAAGGTTGAGGATGACGAGGAGCTGCCGCCCTGGGATATCGTCGATGAGGTCTTTGAGGACGAGCCGGTTATCAAGGAGAACGTGCGTGCGGCGCTGACCGAGGAGAAGGTGCCCGATCGCGTGCCCGTGGAGCGCAAGCAGGTCGAACGCGCGGCCGTGCGCAATCACAAGATTCGTACCGACACGGGCATCGAGATCAGCTTCCCGGCCGAGATGGGTTCGAACTCCGAGTATATCGAGTTCGTCAACGAGCCCAACGGCCTTATCTCCATCGAGCTCAAGAATATCGGGTCAATTGAGAATCGATAAACTGCGCTTGAACTTCAGACAAAGCAAAGGCCGAAACCCTTCGGGACTTCGGCCTTTTTGCTTGGAGCTGAATTGAGTTGCAGACTGAGCATAAGTCAGCGAAAACGCCCCTAGGCGAGCAAGGTGACGTGAAAGAGGAGGGAAGCGTACTTCGGTACGCGACCGACGATTGAACGTCAGATTGCCGCTTAGGGGCGTTTGCAGCGTCGAGAGATCCGTCGTTCGTTAGAACGACGGAACCAAAGGTGCAGCGTCGACTAGTTACGCGGTTTGGTAAAACCGCGCAACTTCTACAGCTGGCGCAGGCCCTCTTCCAGGCCGGTCTTGCTGTCGGTCTTCTCGTCGCGCATCTTGATGACGCGGGCGGGGACACCGGCCACGACGGCACCGGCGGGGACGTCCTCGACGCACACGGCGCCGGCGGCAACGACAGCGCCCTTGCCTACGTGCACGCCCTCCAGGACCACGGCATTGGCGCCGATCATAACGTCGTCCTCGATGATGACGGGCGTGGCACTGGCGGGCTCCACGACGCCTGCCAGCACGGTGCCGGCGCCGATGTGGCAGTTCTTGCCCACGGTGGCGCGGCCGCCCAGCACAGCGCCCATGTCGATCATGGAGCCTTCGCCAATGACGGAGCCGATGTTGATGATGGCGCCCATCATGATGACGGCGCGATCGCCAATCTCGACACGGTCGCGGATGATCGCGCCCGGCTCGATGCGGGCGTTGATACCCTTGAGGTCGAGCATGGGCACGGCGGAGTTGCGGCAGTCGTTCTCTACGTCGTAGTAGTCGATGGAGTCGGCGTTGGCGTCGAGGATTGCCTTGAGCTCATCCCAGTCACCAAAGACGGTCTTGCCACGACGACCGCCGTAGACGTGCGCATTGCCCCACTGGACCTTCATGCCCGGCTTTTCGCGCACGTACAGTTTGACGGGCGTTTTCTTGGGCGCGGTTGCGATGTAGTTGATAATCTCCTGTGCATCCATCTCGGCTGCATTACTCATTTGCTGTCTCTCCTTTGAGTGGATCCGGTTGATACCTGGTTAGGCAAACATGACCTGGTCGAACGTATAGAAGCCAGGCTCGCGGGTGACGAGCTTCTGCGCGGCTGCCAGGGCGCCGTTGACGAAGATCTGACGGCTCGTGGCGCGGTGCGTGAGCGTGACCTCCTCGTCCTGGCCGAAAAAGCTTACCTCGTGCACGCCGGCGACGGTGCCGCCGCGCAGCGAGTGCATGCCGATCTCCTTGGGGTCGCGCGCGCCGCACATACCCTCGCGGCCATAGACGGGGTGGTAGCCTGCCTCGGGCTCGGCTTCGACGACGGCGTCGAGCAACAACTTGGCAGTGCCGCTGGGGGCGTCGACCTTTTGATTATGGTGCGTCTCGACGATTTCGCAGTCAAAGCCGGGCAGCTCGCGCGTGGCCTGGGCAACCAGATGGCGCAGGGCGGCGATACCGATAGAGTAGTTGCCCGAGTGCATAACACGGGCGTTCTGACCCAGCTCGCGCAGGCGATCCACCTGCTCGGGCGTATAGCCCGTGGTGCCGGAAACGAGTGCGGCACCCGTGCGCTCGACATAGGCGACGACAGCATCGAAGGTCACGACGTTCGAGAAGTCGATGATGACGTCGGCGACTGGTGCGTTCTCGAGTTCGGTTAGATCAAAGCCTATCTGCGCGACGATATCAAAAACGGGCTGACCGGCGGCGTCGACAACGCCCTCGGCGGTGGTGCAGATGAGCGAGCCCATGCGGCCCGTTCCCATAATGACGGTCTTAATCAAGCAGACCAGCTCCCTTCAGAGCATCGGTAAGTGCGGAGCGCGTGTCGTCTGCCATGGGGCACAGCGGCATGCGGTAGTTTGCCTCGATCATACCCATCTGGGCGAGTGCTTCCTTGACGGGAATGGGGTTGACCTCGCTAAAGAGGGCATTGATGAGCGGCTGGCCGGCAATCTGGATATCGCGGGCGCGCTCCACGTCGCCGTCCAGATAGGCGCGGCACATGTCGTGCACGAGCTGCGGCTGAACGTCGGCCCACACGCTGATGGTGCCCGAAGCGCCCAGGCTCATGAGCGGCACGGTGAGGGCGTCCTCGCCCGAGTACATGCGGAAGTCGTCGGACAGCAGGTGGGCAATCTTGGCCGCGTAGGCGACGTTGCCCGAGGCTTCCTTGATCCCCATGATGTTGGGGTGCGCGGCCAAGCGCTCTACGTTGCGCTCGCTGATGCCGCAGCCGCAGCGGCCGGGGATGTTGTACAGGATGCAGGGGATGTCCACAGCATCGGCGACGGTCTTAAAGTGCTGATAGATGCCCTCTTCGTTGGACTTGTTGTAGTAGGGGGTGATGAGCAGCAGGCCGTCGGCTCCCAAGCCCTGGTAGGTGAGCGACTTGGTGAGCATCGTCTGCGTGGAGTTGGAGCCCGAGCCGGCGATGACGGGGACGCGTCCTGCAACATGCTTGACCACGGCGGCGACGACGGAGTTGTCCTCGTCATCGGTCATCGTGGCGCTCTCGCCGGTGGTGCCCAGGGTGAGGATGGCATCGGTGCCGTTTTGCAGGTGGAAATCGATAAGGCGTTCGAGCGCGTCAAAGTCGACGCTGCCGTCCTTTTTAAACGGCGTAACAAGGGCGACGATCGAGCCCTCAAGATTGCGGATGTCCATGTTCTTCTCCTTCGCGTCCGCGATCTGGATGCGTTTGTTCCATTGGGCGGCGACTGCCAGGCGCTCGTCTTGGGCGCGACGGCGAGCACTTTCGGCGCGCGACTTGGCCAGCAGTTCTCGGCCGCTCGGCAGCACGTCGAGTGTGGCAAAGTAATCGCCCGGGCGCTCGGCGCGGCGGATGAGGTCGGCCGAGCCATCGGGGCGCAGCAGCACCTCGGCGGAGCGCAGCCGTCCGTTGTAGTTGTAGCCCATGGAGTAGCCATGCGCGCCGGTATCGTGGATCACGAGCACATCGCCCATGTCGATCTGCGGTAGCTCGCGGTCGATGGCGAACTTGTCGTTGTTCTCGCACAGATTGCCCGTAATGTCGTACGTGTTTGTGACAGGCGCCGCGGTCTTGTCGGCGCCACCCGGCTGACCCATTACCGTAATGTGGTGGTAGGCGCCGTACATGGCAGGACGGATCAGATCGACGGCGCTTGCGTCGACACCGATATAGTCCTTGTAGATCTGCTTTTCGTGGATAGCCTTGGTGACCAGGCAGCCGTAGGGCCCCATCATAAAGCGGCCCATCTCGGTGCAGATGGCCACATCGCCCATACCGGCGGGAACCAGGATTTCGTCGTAGGCCGCGTGCACCCCCTCGCCGATGGCGTGAATGTCGTTGGCCTGCTGCTCGGGCAGATAGGGGATGCCGACGCCGCCGGACAGATTGATGAAGGCGACATGTGCACCGGTCTCGCGCTCCAGGCGCACGGCAAGCTCAAAGAGGATGCGCGCGAGCTTGGGGTAGTAGTCGTTGGTGACGGTGTTGCTGGCAAGGAAGGCATGGATGCCAAAATTCTCGGCGCCCTTGGCCTTGAGCATGCGGAAAGCCTCAAAGAGCTGCTCGGTGGTCATGCCGTATTTGGAGTCGCCGGGGTTATCCATGATGCCGTTGGAGAGCTGGAACAGGCCGCCTGGATTAAAGCGGCAGCTGACCGTTTTGGGGATGGGCCCCGCAACACGCTCAAAGAACTCGATGTGGCTGATGTCGTCAAAGTTGACGATGGCACCCAGCTTGTTGGCGAGCTCAAAGTCGGCAGCCGGCGTGTCGTTGGAAGAGAACATGATGTCGTGTCCCGTGATGCCCAGCGAGCGGGCGATCATGAGCTCGGTATAGCTCGAGCAATCGCAGCCGCAGCCGTATTCGTTGAGAATGGAGATGAGCGCCGGGTTGGGGTTGGCCTTGACGGCAAAGTATTCCTTAAAGCCCGGGTTCCATGCAAAGGCGTCGCGCACTTCTTGCATGTTGCGGCGGATGCCCGCCTCGTCGTATAGATGAAACGGCGTGGGGAACTGCTCGACGATATGCTCGAGTGTCTCCTTGTCCACAAACGGCTGCTTGGCCGCATATGCCTCGTTGGGGGTCAATGCCATGTCCCGTAAACCTCGCTATCCAGACGGCGCCATCTGCGCATCGAATCCGCATAGCGTGGACCCAATGTCCGGATAGCGCTCCCGCATTGCTGCAGACAGTCCTGTGGGTGTTTCCCACAGGCCCACCAGGTTGTTCGTGCCCGAAAAACCCAGTTCGGCGGGTTTCGCCTCCCCACGGGGTCAAAGCCTGCCGGCTCGCCCGCGGCTCTTCGTGCCCGCGCCTCTATCAAGTGGTAAAGACCCTATCACGTTGCACTTTACCAAACAAGAGTATTCGTATATAACGTTTAAAAAATGCAGCAATATGCTGGAAACATGTGTGCCACAATCCTGTATCACAATAAGTTGCAACAGATGTGCCTCACGAAGGGATTCTCTATGACCGAGCTCCAAGAACTCCGTCGCTATCGCCGCGATCTCCATCGCATTCCGGAGCTCGATTTCGATCTTCCGCAGACTATCGCCTATATCGAGGGCGTGTTGGCGCCGCTCGCTTGCGAGGTGACCCATCCGTGTCCCAGCTGCGTCTGCGCTTTCTTCGACGCTGGCGTTGGTGCCGCGCGTGCCACGGCGATTCGCGCCGATATGGATGCGCTGCCCATCGCGGAGGCGACGGGAGCGGCCTTTGCCTCGATCCATCCCGGCAAGATGCACGCTTGCGGACATGACGGACACATGGCCATGGCACTTGCCGCCGCGACGTATGTCGACCGTACGATTCGCGAGCAGCCGGGCGCCATGAGGCGCAACGTTCTCTTTGTGTTCCAGCCGGCCGAGGAAACGACCGGTGGTGCCAAGACAGTATGCGAGAGCGGTGTGTTCGAGCGCTATGGGGCTGACCGCATTTTTGGCTTCCATGTGTGGCCCGATCTGCCTGCCGGCACGTTGGCGAGTTGTTCCGGTCCGCTGCTGGCGCGTTCGAGTGAGACGCATATCCATATTCACGGTACGAGCATCCATATTGCTAAGACCTATGGTGTGCCGGTTGAGGAGTCGCACGATGCCGCGTTGGCGGCAGCGAAGTTTTTGGTTGCCGAGCGCGTGCTGATGGACGAGCTGGGCACCGACGAGCCCTGTATCGGTAAGTTTGGTCTGCTGCAGGCCGGTACCGTCTGCAACGCGGTGGCGGGGGAGGCCCATGTTGCCGGCAGTCTGCGTGTGTTTACGGACGACATGTTCGACCGTGCGCGTGAGGGCGTGCGCCGCGTGCTTGATGAGGCATGCGCTGCAACGGGCTGCACGTACGATCTCGACTTTGCCGAGGGCTATCCGCCGGTCGACAACGACCCCGAGTTGTTCACTCGCATTGCACCGGCTTTGCCCGAACTACAGCTCGTAGATGAGCCTTTGCTGATTGCCGAGGACTTCGCCTTCTATCAGCGCCATCTGCCGGGCGTGTTCTTCTTGCTGGGCACGGGCGTGCCAGAGGGACAAGAAAACCCGAGCGATTCGGATGGCTGTCCCGCCTATGCCACGAGCGCTCTGCATACCGATACCATGCTCTTTGGCGAGGAAATTCTGCTCAAAGGCCTCGATGTCTACAAACGATTGTTTCTGCTTGGTTAATTGGCGAAGGATACCTGCTCTAGAAAACACGAACAGATGTACGGTATAATAGAGATGTAAGTCTATAGAAACGTTTGACGTTATTAACGTAAGGCGATACTATGATTGCATCATATAAAGATGAAGACACTGAACGCTTCGCAATGGGTGTGCGGATTAGGAAGTTCATTCCTTTTGAGCGGGTCGCCTTGAGGAAGATTCGCCAACTGCAGATCTGCGCTTCGCTTGATGATCTTCGCGTTCCGCCAGGCAATCGTCTTGAAGCGTTGAAGGGCGATCGCGCTGGTCAATATAGCATCCGTGTTAATGAGCGCTATCGGGTCTGTTTTGAGTGGAGACAGGGGATGGCTTGGAATGTCGAAATCGTCGATTATCACAAGTGATGAGACCGCGCCCGATTTGCTGTCGCCGGTGACTCCTGGTGAACTTCTCAAAGAGGAATTTCTTGTTCCTATGGGCATTTCTCAATATCGCCTTGCTAAGGAGACCGGAATTCCGGCACAGCGTATTGGGCAGATTATTTTGGGAAGGCGTCGTGTTACGGCTGACACCGATCTTCGCCTTTGCCGCTACTTTGGCCTAACGGATGGCTATTGGCTTCGCGCTCAGATGGCGTTTGACCTCGAGGCAGAGAAGAGGCGCATCGAGCCGGAGCTGGATAAGATTGTTCCCGTTCAGCGGGCCGTTGCGTTGTAGTGCTCAAAGATATTGAGGTTGGAGTGACGATGGAACGACGCCGACAGACTGCCGTGTATAGTCCGGGTGGATGCGGGTGTGGCTTGCTGCTGATTCCGGTCATCGTCGTGAGCGTTGGCTTGATGTTTGTGCTTGCCGGGCTGGCCGCAGCGGCGCTCGTGCTGCTGATTGTGGCTATTGGCGTGACGATTTGGCTCTGCCGCAATCGCGAGCAACGTCGTGCCGACGGCAAGACCGATGTGGGATGGATTGTCTTTTTGGTTACCGCCTACCTGTTGAGCATCGGCTACCTTGTGTTCTTTGTTTTGCTGCTCGTTAGCACCTTTACCGGGGAATCCGTCACGGTGGGCTAGGCTTCGACGAGCCTTTTGAGGATGAGGCGAGGGGGCGGATGGGACATGTTGTTCAAGACGGAGTGCGACGCGCGGGCGGCAAGAAGATCGCGATTCCCATCGGCAAGCAGGACGCGACCGTCTTCCGCAAGGTGATGAGCGCAAAAGACGCCATCTAAGAGTTCGCGCCGGCGCTAGGGACGGCCGATCAGGAGCGGGCACTGCGTATTGCCCGAGTGCGGGCGAGACGGATGGTGGCGTGGATGATTCGCACTTATCTTCCTTACTTTCGGATTATTCACCAAAAATAGCCGTGCGGGCACATCACGAACAATCGCCAAACAAGGCATAAACACGGGCGCGGGGCTTATCGGCTTCGTGCTCTTCTTCGCCATAAGAAACGACAACAGCAGAGCGGTTAGCCGAGCGCTAATTTTCGTCTGGAAAGCGAGTGGTATGATTCGACCTACAGGCTTTTCAAACTGAAACGGCGGAATTAACATGGGAAATGCTGTTATAACGCTCAGGGATTTGATGCCGGTGGCGCACCCAGAGAAGACAAAGATCAAATTCAACATGAATGCTGGCGACGTGAACGTGCGCGCGTACGACATGCTGCTGAAGGACACCTCGACCCCCGAGAAGACCGATAGCGGCTCGCGATGGTACGAGATGAACGCGTGGAGGAGCGCGACGGGACAAGCGAATAACAACCTCAACCATGCGGATTACCTACTCTCGTTCGCACAGTACTACACCTACGGGCCCGAGTACTTCATCTTCGGCGGCATGCACAAAGTGGAGAAGGCAGTACCCGAGGTGCTGGGCGGCGTGGGCTACAAGTTGACGCTTCTTCCCGACTACGAGGCCTACATCAAGCGCCTCATCATCAAGTTGAAGAAGCCTATCGGGCGCGACATCTACAACAAGTTCTACGAGAACACGATGCACGACTTCGAGCCCGTAGTGTACGAGTACTCGATGAGCCTGGGCAACGTTGCCCCTTTTCCTGGCTACAAGTACGTGTGCATCGACCACAAGACCTTGCAGGCCGTTATCGCCAGCGTGGGCTCCGACTGGTACTGGGCGCTGGACAACGTGAAGGGCGTCTACTGCATCACCGACACCGCGACGGGGAAACTCTACGTGGGTTCGGCCTCGGGCGACAGCAAGAAGGACGCGGGCGCGGACTTGGGTATCTGGCAGCGCTGGAGCGCCTATGCCAACCCCATGGACCCGACTGGCGGCAACAAGGAGTTCAAGGCCATCGTGGCCGAGCACGGAACTGGGTACATCATGGAAAACTTCACCTACTCCATTCTAGAGGTGTGCGACACCAAGATGACCACCGCCGAGGTGTGCGAGCGCGAGAGTCACTGGAAAGACGTGCTTTGCTCGCGCAAGTTCGGCATGAACTGGAACTAGGTGCGCGCCATGGGCTTGTTACGGACGGTGAGGGACTGCGTGTACGGCATGGCCGTGGGCGATGCGCTCGGCGTGCCCTACGAGTTCAGGCCGCGCGGCAGCTTTACCTGCACGGACATGGTGGGCCGCGGCACGCACAACCAGCCTGCGGGCACATGGAGCGACGACACGTCCATGGCGCTCGCGCTGTGCGACAGCTACCGCGAGCTGGGCGATATCAATTGCGACGATATCCTCGTCAAGTTCCGCAATTGGATAAACGAAGGCGCATACACCGCCGACGGGAACGTCTTCGACTACGGCAACGCCACCAGGCAGGCGCTCGATACGGGTTGCGGGCTCACAAGCGAATACAGCAAGGGCAACGGCTCGCTCATGCGTTGCCTGCCTATGGTGTTTATGGAATGCTCCGACTGCGACATAAGGGAGGTCAGCGCGATCACCCACGCTACCGACGACTGCTGCCAGGCCTGCGTGGACATGATCGCCTATGCCCGCGAGGTGCTTTACAGCGGGCACGCCGGCTGCGAGAGTGAGGACAGAGCTGGTGCCAGCGGCGGTTACGTGTGGGATACTTACCACGCCGCCATCTGGTGCCTAGAACATACCGACAACTACCGCGACTGCGTACTGACCGCCGTGAACCTGGGCGACGATACCGACACCACGGCTTGCGTGGCCGGTGGATTGGCCGGCATCCTGTACGTATACGAGGGCATTCCGACCGAGTGGTTAGAGGCCTTGCGCGGCAAGGACGTGATTGAGCCTTATTTGTTCGGCGGGGCTTACGGTGATGACCTGTGCAGGTTCGTTAAGCGCTTCGAGGATTCGCTGGACGGTCCCACCCGCGACTTCCACGCGTTGGCCCATGACATGTTCGGCCTGGGTTGGCACATGGACTGTGGCGAGGCCTTTGCCGGGGCATATCCGCGCTCCGGTACGGCCGAAGGACTGCGAGAGGACATAGACACCATAGACGACGTTGGGCTTCTGGGCAGCGGCGTCTTCTCTCGGTGGCGCTATATAACGCACTGGAAGTACGATAGCGTGCCTGATAAGGACGATCTGGAGTGGTTCAGGCTGGCGCTCGGGAGGCTTCGCGAGCTGGCATAGGGGTGCCGTGATTTGAATCGCTTGCCTGAGGTGGCTGATGCCGACTTAAAGCACGGGGAGATATACCGCAGCGCTATTGCTTTATTGCCTGAGTGATCTTAGGACCATACCTTTTATTCGATAGCGGGGCGACGGAATCGTCGAACACCATGCGCGCGCTATCTTCGACGGGCAGCCCCCCTCATGGGCATCTTGCAGGTGAGAGGGGTGCGGCTAACGTCGGCCAGAGGCGCGGAAAGGGCGCTTTGGTATCAAGCTGCAGCCTCAATCACCGCTCCATCTGAACAGGCATCTTCTCAATCCAGTACCAATCTGGCTTACAAACCCCCATTAGCTCCCAGCTAATGAATTTGAGCTCGCTGCCTTCTACGATGTGCTGTGTGCCGGCGCGGTAGCCGGATCGTAGGAAGGATGCATGATGAATAAGCTCGAAAACGAAGTGCTGCTGAGCCGTCGCGCTGCACTTGGCGCATTCGCCACTGTTGCCTTGGGGACTGCCGGTCTTCTTGCCGGTTGCGGTAGCGATAAGGCGACCGTCACCGAGGATGCCGGCGATGGCGACAAGAAGGAAGAGACGAAGAAGGAAGAGCAGCCTACGACTGACCTGGCTGTTGGCACGACGGTGACCACGACTGCTGGCCTTTCCGTCGTCGTCGATTCCGTCCAGCCCGGCCTTACAAATTATGACGGTTCGACCATGACGGGTATTCACGTCACGTACGTCAACAATGGCGATGAGGGCGCAGATTACAATATCTACGACTGGAAGGGCGAGGACGCCAACGGTGCGCAGCAGAACCAGGGTTATTACAGCGAGGGTTCCGATGAGCTGCAGTCTGGTACCCTTGCCGCCGGTGGCTCCGTGGCGGGCAATATCTACTTTGATGGTGACATCAAGAAGGCTCTCTATTTTGCCAACGTGTTTGATAAGTCTGCTGCTGCAAGCTGGGTGCTGGCCTAACATGTCGCTACCGTTGCGCCGTATGGGAGGTGAGGTCGTATGCCCAATAAAAAGCTGACGGACGAGTTACTCAATGAACTCCTCGACGCGCCAAACATCGATGGCTATATCAAAGAGCACGACTTTGCCGCCCCGTCGCTTTCGGATTACTTAAAGCAGTTGCTGCAAGAGAAGGGGCTCGAGCGCTCGCGTGTGGTGCGTATGGCCGACCTCAACGAGACCTTTGGCTATCAGATTTTTACCGGTGCGCGGCATCCGAGTCGCAATAAGGTGCTGCAGATTGCCTTTGCAATGGCGCTGTCGATGAAGGAGACCAACCGCGCTCTGACGGCTGCCGGAGTGAGCGTCCTCAACTGTAAGGACCGTCGCGATGCAATCATTATCTTTTGCATCGACCGTGGCTGTAGCCTCCAAAAGGTCAATGAAGAGCTATATCGCTTTGGCGAGGAAACGGTGAGTTAGTGGTCGATGGCTGAGCCGGCGGTGTCACCAGAGCAGCCATGCAAACGATCGGGGTGCGGACACCATGGGGTGTCCGCACCCTGCGTTATGATGGGCACCATGGATACTCAGAGCCCAACATATTCCGATGACGAGCTGACTGCTTCACTTGTCGAGCATTTGGCGTCGCTCGACCGCGATGACAGCTATCGTGTGGAGCGCGTGCTCAAGTGCTCGGATGTCGAGACGACCGAACTCGTCTATTTTGAGGGCTCTGGCGGCGGGTCTCTCGGTCCCTTTGTCCGCAAGCGCATCGATGCTTCGGTGCAGATTGGCGGAGCATATGAGCGCCTGTTTGCGGCCCAGCGCGCCGGTCGTCGTTTTGAGCACTTGCCCCGAATCGTCGATTGCCGCCGTGTGGGCGACGAGCTTGACGTGGTGATGGAGTATGTCGAAGGCGAGACACTCGAGGCCCTGGTGGGACGCTTGGGGACGACGCCCGATTATGCCCGCGGGCTGTATCCCGTTCTGTGTGAAGCGGTGGGCGAGCTGCATGCTGGTTTTGCAGCTGCGGGGGAGCCGGGGATGCCGGTAATCCACCGCGACCTTAAACCCTCGAACATCATCGTATCGGGCGTGAGATACGCGACCGATGCCGGCATGACCTTTTCCTCGCTGGTGATTATTGACCTGGGAATTGCGCGCGTTTGGCGCGATGGCGCCGACGCCGACACCGTCAAGTTTGGCACGCGTTCCTATGCGCCGCCCGAGCAGTTTGGGTTTGGGCAAACGAGCGTCCGCAGCGATATTTACGCGCTTGGCGCGCTGCTGTTCTTTTGCCTGACGGGAACTGACCCCAAGCCTGGGCGTGACATGCGCGAGCAATGCGAGGCGCATGGCATTCCCGTTCCGCTGGCGGATGTGATTTGCATGGCGATGGCGCTCGATCCCGCTAAGCGCTTTGCGAGTGCAAAGGCACTGGGGCATGCTGCGCGTGCGGCATATGAGCTATGTCTCCCTGCACCGTCGCCCGTGACCTTTTCTGCTGCCAGCGTGCCCCGGGCCGCGGTGCCACAGGTGCAGCGGGTACAGCAGCCGGTTGCCCTCACGCTTCCGTCTTCTGCAAGCCGGCGTTCGATCGTCTCTCCCGTGACATCCAAATGTGTGCGTCTGCTCTCGCGTATCCCCGAGCCCGTGGGGCGCATATGGAATGGATGCGTCTATGCGACAACATTGTTGCTGCTGATGGGCAGCCATTTTGCGGTATTTACGCCAACGGGCGAAAACCGAAACTATCCAACGTGGTTTTTGGCGCTTGAGTATTTCTTTATGGTCGATGGCCTGGTGTTGCTCATTACATTCGGAATGCTCGACCGGCGTAGGCTTCGACGTCGTTTTCCCGTGCTCGGTCGGTATCGGGGGAGTGCTTTTGTCGAACTATGGTTCAAGGCGCTCGGGTTTATGTTTGCCGTCATGTGCGTCGTCGTTGTTATCGGCAACGCGACCGGTATCGTCTCCTAGAGAATCGAAAAGGGGCCCCGTTTGGGGCCCCTTTGCAGTTGCACTTAAATACGGTTCATTTGATTGGCGACCTTGTTGTACCAGTCCTGCCACGTGGGCGGGCAGTACTTCTTGGCGGCTGCCGGAGTAAGCGTGGAACCATAGTTGGCGCCCAGGTAGGCAACGTGGGCGGAGACGCCCTCGCTCCAGCTACCAAAGCTACGCCAACCACCGCCGCGGGCACTCCAGCCCCAGGCGTTATAGGAGCCGGCGCAATAGAGGCCCTTGCTGCTCTCGATGCAGGCGATGGCGGGGGACCAACGGGGATCGACGCCGGTATTCCAGGCGGCGACGGCAAAGTTGTAGCCCTGGCCTGCCATGGGGGAGCCGGCAAGGTAGTTATCGATGCGGCTCGTCCACTCGTTAATGAACGAGTCGTAATCGGAGTTACCGCTATTCGAGCTGTTCACCGTGGTGTCGATGGTGGTGTTGGCGTTGTTGGCCTGGCTGTTGGAGTTGTTGCCGCTTACACCCTCGCCCGAGATCTTCTCGGCGGCAGCGGCCTTGTCGGCCTCGAGCTTTGCCAGCTCGGCAGCATTTTCCTGCTCGGCCTTTGCCTGCGCCTCGCTGCGGAGCTGCTGAGCCTGCGCCAGTGCATCCTCGGCATTCTTTTGCTCGCCCTCGAGCTGAGACTTGGCCTGATCGAGGGCGGTTTTGTTCTGCTCGAGCTCGGTCTGCATCTTGTTAAGCTCTTCGATCTCGTCGACGCTCGAGCTCGTAGTCTGGTTGGTGTATTTGCAGGTGGTGATAAAGTCACCCAAGCTCTGCGTGTTCACCAGGAAGCTCACGATGGGGCTGGTGCCCTTCTGGTACTTATACAGATCGCGCATGGCGGAGCTTGCCTTGGCCTGCTGCTCGGGTAGCTCGGCCTCAATCTTATCGATGTTCGCCTCATTGGAGTCGATCTGCTTTTGCAGATCCTCGAGCTTGGTTCGGGCGTCGTTGTAGGCGCTCGTGGCGTCCTCGATCTTTTTCTGGGCGGCGGAAAGCTGATCCTGCGTTGCCTGCGAGGCGGCATAGGCCGCGACGGGGGAGAGCATCGGCGTGGCCGTCAGCGCGACGGCGAGCGCGGCGCTCGTGATGATACGAGCCGGCTTCGACGCGATGAGCGCTGCGGTGCGATGGTTCGAATGCTGCATCCAGTCCCTCTGCAATCAATCGTAGGTTATTGGTCGAGGTGTATTCTACTACTGCTTTCGACCTCAACTTGAACCTTAAAGGTTCTAAAGGGTCAAGTTGAACTTGAGGTTTTAGCCTTGACCTGCGGGAATGGTGAATTGTTGAGAAACCATAGAGTTCAACTTTAACGTTACGGCACCCTGTTGTAACTGAATTCTTGGCTGCAAAAACTACCTCAACGTGGGGTTTTGCAACTATAGGGTTCCTTCGCGGCGAGCCTGCTCCACCTCTTGGAGCGCCTCAGCCGGCGTAAACGAACAGGTGCCGTCACCAAGCTTGACCATCTGTATGTCGTCACCGATATGGACTTCTCCGCCCTGCAGCACGACGCCAAAAATGCCCTCGTGGGGGAAGATGCAGTCGCCGGCGAGATAGTAGATGGCACAGCGGGTATGGCAGACTTTGCCGATCTGGCTGATTTCGACGAGTACTTCGTTGCCAATCTTGAGCTGCGTGCCCAAGGGGAGTGAGAGCAGGTTGATGCCCTGGGTTGTGAAGTTCTCGCCAAAGTCGCCCTCGTGCACATCGAGCCCGCGCGCCTGCGCCGTCTGGATAGACTCTGCAGCTAAAAAGGAGACCTGACGGTGCCAATGCCCGGCGTGCGCATCGGAGGCGAGGCCAAACTGCTCGATGACGGTGTCGTGCCCGTCGGCGACGGGTGACTTACGCGTGCCTTTGTGCTCCGACGTGTTGATTGAGACGATGCGGGCAGGCCCGTTGTAAGCATCGTTTGCGGTGCGTAGGGGAGCTGCCGTCTGGGCACGATCCGCAAGTTCGCGCTTTGCGGCGTCAATGATGGGGTTGTTGATCGGATGAGCCTGGGGCACGGTGCACCTTTCGACGGGGCGGGCAATATGCTGAATCCTATAACAACGGTGGGTTCATTGCCCGTTGTCGTACGCCGGTGATTGCCGCCTTCGTGCTGATAATTACGCCGATTGCCATAGATACGGTGGAGCTTTGGGTGCCGGCGGCTCGGCACGCTAGAATAAATCAGTTGCACAAAGACCGCCCGTCGTGTGGGCAGTTCTAGATAGGAAGTTTCCATGGCATTGCAGTTTACAGAGCGCGAGTTTATCCCCGTGCTGCTCGGCGGCGACATCAACGCGTATTCGGTGGCGCGCGCTTTCTACGAGGAGTATCAGGTTAAGAGCCGGGTCTTTGGCAAGTACCAGACCGGCCCCGCGTATCGCAGCCAAATTATCGATTACACGCCCAACGTGGATATCGATACCATGCCCGTGATGCTTAAGACCGTCAACGGTATCGCTCGAGTTCATGCCGACAAGACGATTGTTCTGATGGGCTGCGGCGATAACTATGTTGCCCTGGTGGCTCAGGCCAAGGATGCCAACGAGCTGGCGGATAACATCGTTGCGCCTTACGCGCCCTATAGCATGCTTGAGCAGTGCCAGAAGAAGGAGATCTTCTACGAGCTGTGCGAGAAGCACGGTGTGCCCTATCCGCATACGTTTACCTTTACTGCGCAGATGCTCAACACGCAAGGAGAGGCGCCTGCCGAGGTGCTCGACCAGATTGACTTCCCCTACCCGATGATCTTGAAGCCTTCCGACGGCATCATGTGGTGGCAGCATGAGTTCGAGGGTCAGAAGAAGGCTTATGAGATTGCCGACCGCGCCGAGCTGGAGCAGGTTATCCGCGATTCCTATGCCAGTGGCTACACCGATGACCTGATTTTGCAGGATCGCGTGCCCGGCAACGACGAGTACATGCGCGTGCTCACCAGCTATTCTGATCGCAACGGCAAGGTTCGCATGATGTGCCTTGGTCACGTGCTGCTCGAGGAGCATCAGCCCCATGGCGTCGGTAATCACGCCTGCATCATCACCGAGCCCAACGATGAGCTTATGGGTGGCGTGCGCAAGCTGCTCGAGGACCTTCACTTTGTGGGCTATTCCAACTTTGACGTCAAGTATGACGAGCGCGATGGCTCGTTTAAGTTCTTTGACTTCAACACCCGCCAGGGCCGCAGCAACTACTACGTAACCAACAGCGGCTTTAACGTTGCCAAGTATGTGGTGGACGAGTATGTGCTCAACCGCCCGTTTGAGCCGGAATTTGTGACGGCGCAGGATGAGGCTCTGTGGATGGTTGTTCCTATGGGCGTCGTTGACAAGTATGTCAAGGACCCCGAGCTGCGTGCGAAGGCACATCGTCTGGCCAAGGAGGGCAAGGCCGCCGATCCTTCGTTTATGAAGGGTGATTTTGTCTTTAACCGCTGGTTGCGCATGTGGCACACCAAGCTGCGCCACTTTAAGCTGTTCAAGACGTATTACAAGTAGACGAGCGTGGCGCCCGTCCGGTATGTATCGGGCGGGCGCGGGTATGATACGCGAAATTGCGGGGCGTCACCAAGGAGGCGGCGATGGAAAAGCTGGGAGTTATCGGCGGCATGGGCGCCGAGGCCACGTCGTATTACTACGACCAGGTGGTACGTCATACGGCGGCTACGTGCGACCAGGAGCATATCGACATGGTGGTGCTTTCCAAGTCGACCATGCCCGACCGCACGCTGGCCATCAAGACCGGTGAGCATGCCGAGCTGCTGGCGACCATGAAGGAGTGCGCTCAGGCGCTCGAGACGCTGGGCTGCGCGCACATAGCGATTCCCTGCAACACGTCGCACTACTTCTACGATCAGATTCAGTCGTTTACCAAGGTGCCGATTATCCACATGCCGCGCGAGTCGGTGCGCTATGCTCTGGCCGGCGCGGTGATGGGGGAGTGCGAGTTCGATCCAAACCTGAGCATGCCGGCCGAGCCGGTGCACAAGATCGGCATCATGGGCACCGACGGTACCGTGGGCGCAGACGTCTATGGGCGCGAATGTGAGACCGCGGGCGTTGAGGTCGTCTATCCCAGCGAAAAGCGTCAGGCCGACGTGATGTCGCTCATTTACGACGATGTGAAGGCCGGGCGCGAACCCGATATGGATAAGTTCGACCGCGTGATGTGGGAGTTCGCCCGCAGCGGCTGCGACCGCGTCATCCTGGCCTGCACGGAGCTTTCGGTGTTGCAGAAGTATCGCGAGATGCCCGAGATCACCCTCGATGCGATGGATGTCCTGGTGCGCGAGTCCATCATTCGCAGCGGCGTCCCCTACCGCCTGTAGCCCTCGACCTGCCAAAAAGGGACAGGTTTATTTTGACAGGTATTATCTGGGAAAACAGTAAAGGCCTCGGCTCGTTTGGTGCGAGCCGAGGCCTTTTGCATTTGCCGGTTGCTGCCAGCGAGTGCTAGAACAGGAAGCCGGTGGCGATGAGGGCGATGCTGATGATGAGTACGGCGATGTCTAGGCCCTTGATGGGGTAGCGCTTGTACGAGCTGGCGCGCGTACGCAGATAGAAGCCGCGCTGCTCGGCGGCAAGCGCGGTGGCATCGGTCTTGCCCACGCTCGAGATAAGCAGCGGCACACACAGCGGCAGCATGAGTTTGAGTTTCTTGACGGGATTCTTAGTGTCGTATTCGACGCCGCGTGCGGTCTGCGCCTCCATGATGGCGTTCATTTCCTGGCCAAATACCGGCACAAAACGCAGCGCCGTGGTAAAGGTGAAGGCATAGCGATATGGCACGTGCAGCACCTCGACGCAAGCGTTGGCGAGGTCGTTGAGCTTGGTCACCATGAGCATGAGGATGAGTGGCAGCGCCACGCCCAGCAGGCGCAGGCAGGCCTTCGATCCGGTAATGAGGCCCGTGTCGGTGATGAAACCCCACACCACGTTGCCATCACGCATAAAGGCCAACTGGAGCACCAGCATGATAAGCGCGAGCGGAATCAGCAACTTGAGCAGCGAGAGCAGACGGTCGACGACGCCGGCATAGGCACCCAGTGCAAGGGTGAGTGCCAAAAAGCCCAGCAGCGCCACGTAGGTGTCGGACAAAAAGATGCCGATGATGATGGCGGCGGCGAGGCCCAGTTTGACGACGGGGTTCAGACGATGCAGCAGCGTATCGCCCGGCATATAGTCGATGACGTTAACCACGGTGGACCATCTCCTCGGTAATGCGAACGATATCGGTGACCTCGCTCACCTGTGCAAAGGCGGGAGAGACGGAGGATGCCAGGCGACGAGAAAGCTCTATGACCTGGGGCGGCTCAACGTAGGCGCGCTGCATGAGCTCGATGTCCGAGAACAGCTCGTGCGTGCGGCCGCGCTCGAGGATGCGGCCGTCGGCCATGACTACGATGCGCTCGGCAAAGTCGGAGACGACTTCCATGTCGTGGCAGACCATGATTACAGCGCAGCCGCGCTCGGCCATGGTGCGCACCGTTTCCATCACGGTCATGCACTCGCGGTAGTCAAGGCCGCTCGTGGGCTCGTCGAGCACCACGATTTTGGGCTCTACGACCACGACGGAGGCGAGTGCCACCATCTGGCGCTGACCGCGCGAGAGCGAGAAGGGCGCCTCGTCGGCCGGCAAGCCAAAGCGGTCGATGACGAGCTGGGCGCGACGCAGCGCCTCGGCACGGTCGATGCCGGCAAGCTCCAGGCCAAAGGCGACCTCGTCGAGCACGGTGTCCTTGCAGATCTGACGGTCGGGGTTTTGGAAGAGGGTTGCGACTTCGCGGGCGATGCGGCTTGTGGGAACGGCTGCGGTATCCAGTCCCGTGACGCGCACGCTGCCCGAGGCGGGCTTAAGCAGGCCTGTGAGCAGCTTGGTGAGCGTGGTCTTGCCGGCGCCGTTTTGACCGACGATGCCCACGAGCTCGCCGGGATAGAGGGTCAGGTTGAGGTCGTGGACGGCGGCGCCGCCATTGGGATAGGCAAACTCAACGTGATCGAAGGTGAGCACGGGTTCGGCGTCCTTGGCGTGCGGGCGCAACGACGGTGCGTGCGGTGAGCCGGCGGGTGCCTGAGTGTCGCTGCTTGCGTGTGCGGGGTCGACGATGCCCGTAATCAGGCGCTCGGCCTCATCAACATCCAAACAGGGAGTGCCGCTGGCCAGGCCATCGGCCTCGAGGCTGTTGAAAATGCGCGTGACGCGCGGGCAATCGACGCCGATGGCGCGGAGCTCATCGGCGTGCGCGAAGACCTCGTGCGGCTCGCCCTGTAGCGCGATTTCGCCATGATTGAGCACGAGCACGCGGTTGCAATACTCCGAAAGCAGGGCGACTTTTTGCTCAACGACGACGATGGTGATGCCGAGTGCGCGGTTGGCCTCGCGTAGGGTCTCGAAGACCAGCGTGGAGCTGGCGGGGTCGAGCGCCGCGGTGGGTTCGTCGAGCACGAGCACACGCGGACGCATAGCGAGGATGGCGGCGATGGCAACCTTTTGCTTTTGGCCGCCTGAGAGGGTGGCGATCTCGCGGTCGCGCAGGTCGCTGATGCCGACGGTCTCGAGCGTCTCGCTCACGCGCTGCTCGATCTGGTCGTGCGGAACGCCAAAGTTCTCCAGGCCAAAAAGCATCTCGTCCTCGACGACCGAGGCGACCATTTGCGTGTCGATGTCTTGCAACACGCTGCCGACGATCTGCGACACATCGGTGAGCGAAACTTCACAGGTGTCGTTGCCGTCGACAGTGACGGAGCCAAAGAACGTGCCGGTGTTATGGTGGGGTACGGCTCCCGACAGGCAGGCGGCAAGTGTGGACTTGCCGGCGCCCGAAGGCCCGATAATGCCGATAAAATCTCTCCTGTTCACGCCGAGCGAGATATGCTTAAGCGCCTGCTCGGTCTGCGTGCCACGGGAGAACGAGACATCGTCGACGTTGATGATCGTTTCCATGGATACCTTTCATAGTCATCGGGGACGTTCTTACATGACTAGTCGTTTAAGAGCGTCCCCAAAAGCTAGTTGTTTGGGACAGTCTTTGGTGGTGAAGCACGGAGACGGCTTTACGAGGGGCCCCAGGTTGGCGCGAAAGAGGAGCGAAGCGTACTTGGGTACGCGAGCGACGAATGAACGCCGAGATAGGGTGGCTCGTAAAGCCGAGCGGGTTAGTTGAGCTTCAGGGCCTTCTGGATGGGCAGATAGAGAGCGCCGACCAGAATGGCGTTAAACACGGCGGTCATAGCGACGACGGGCAGCATGGCAGCGGCGAGCTCGCCCACCACGCCGAGCATGGCCATCTTGATGACCATGAAGATGACGCCCGAGACAAAGGTGGTCACGAACGTTGCGACGATGGCGACGGCGGGCTTAACCTGGCCGTCCTTGGCAGCAGCGTTGACAATGAGGGCCATGAGCATGGCGGCGATGCCCTCGGCGGCAAAATCGACGAACGGCGAGGTGGTGGTGATTTGGATTACAGCAGCCGAGATGAGGCCGATGATGAGCGCCTGGCCAATGTTGGGACGAACGACCAGGATGGTAAGGCAGAAGGCCGAGATGATGAACTCGGGGCTGATCATGCCGCCCGAGATGCCGGAGATGGCCTTGCCGACGGTGAAGTTGAGGATGAAGCCGGCGGCAAGCAGGATGGCGAGCAAGACGAGGGCGCGGACGTCGAGTTTGCCGCGGTCGGCGGTCTGGACGGTGCGGGGCTGGGCGGTGGTGGTGTTCTGAGACATGGTGAAAATCCTTTCGGAAGGGAAGTGCAAGAGAAGAAAGCGGAGGCGCGTGATGCGAATGCGATTGGGCTCGAGATAGAAAAAGGCCCCCGGTCGAAACCGGAGGCCTTCCAATCACCTAGAGCGCAAAAACAGGCGTGAGGGACTCACTGTCGACCGATCGTATTCGCATCACGCCACCACCAGTTGTTGAGAGACTTCATCGTGTTCTTCATGTTGGTGGCTCCTTTCGTGATGCCATGGCGCGGTCGCACCTAGTTGCTGTTGCGCTGCACTATAGCACAGCAAAGTGTGTGCGGGGAAATCTTTTTTGAAAAGATTTCAGCAGTGTTTCCCGCGGTGTTTCCCACCGGTCAGATAACGGGTCAGGAGGGCAAGACCGCTCGCACCGTCTTGCCCTCCCTTAGGACGTGAGGGCCTTAGGCCTTCTTGCGACGATAGAGCACGAAGCCGCAGACACCGATGACGACGACGGCGCCAACGGCCATGGCGGCCATGTTGTTGCCCTCGGACTTCTCCTCGGTGGCCTTTTCCTCTTCGACTTCGGGCTCGGCTACATCCTCATCCGAGAGGGCCTCGTCGGCATAGGTGATGGACTCGACTAGGCAGTCGTTGTCGGCATCGTAGTCACTCGGGACGAACTCCTCGGAGAAGTCGCCCTCCTTGAGGTAGTCACGCATTTCCTCGAGCATGGCCTTGCACTTGAGGTAGGTGTTCTTGGTGGCAGCCTTGCCGGCCTTGTTGGCCAGGGCGGTGCGGGCCTCGGTGTTCTCGGCGGCCTGCATGGCCTCGTCGACGGTCAGGTTCTGCTCGATGAGCTCCTTCTGCAGGGCGTCGAGGTAGGCGCGGACGCCGGTAGCGCAGTGATCGCGATTCTCATAGGCGAGCGTGTTGATGTCCATGAGGACGTAGTTGATGGAGTTCTTGGGCTCCTCGTTGTTTACAACGTCTTCCTCTTCGCAGTGATCGAAGGAGACATCCTGATCGCTGAAGTAGGGGCTGACCTCGGTGAGCAGTGCGGAGTAGAGGGGGATAGCGACGGAGAACTCGGCGTTGGAGAGCATCTCCCACTGGATGGTCGCGATTTCGGGGTCCATGCCGTGGCGGATCTGGAAGGTGTGAATCTCGGTGTTGCGGTTGGAGCCGATAGCATAGGCGCCGTCGGTGTTGGCGTTGAGACCGGCGACATTCTCGCCGCGAGCAGCGAAGCTGCGGATCATCTCAAAGGTGTTCCAGTCGGACTTGCCGGGCTGGAAGAACAGCGGCTGCATCTCGTGGACCAGGGCGCCGGTCGTGGCGCGAGCGTCTTCACGCTCGTCCTTGACGATCTCGTAGTCAGTGCCTTCAGCCAGCGGGGCCATGAAGTAATCGCGACCCTGGATATAGCGCGACCACTGGTGCATACCGGCCTCGCCGATCTCCTCGCCGTAGGTCTTGGCGACGTCGAACTTGCCGTCAGTGTACTCGGCAAAGCCCTTCTCCTTAGGCATGGACTCGATGCCCTCGGAATGGAGACAGTTCTCGGTGTCGTCGAGGTCGACGTCATAGGTGAGGTTGCCGATGTTGGGGTTGAGCGAGGCGATGTCATCGGCGAGCCTCATGGCAATCCACTGATGGCCGGAAAGCGCGGCGAACAGCCAGGTCTCGGTGCTGTCGGCGATGATGATCTGGTCGTTGGAGCAGACGCCCTGCTCGTCGATCAGGCTGCCGATGAGCTCGACGCCCTCGCGGGCCGTGGCGCTCTCGCCCAGGATGACGCTGGCATAGCTGTACTCGCCAATGCCAGTCTCCTCGGTGATGGGGTCGGCCTCTTCGGCCTTCTCGTTATAGGAGGTGCTCAACGTGGCAGAGCAGGAGACGCCCTTCTCGTTGATGCCGGCCTCGGAATATGCGTCGTAGCGATCTTCCCACTGCGAGGGGTTGTCGCGAACGAAAGTGTAGCGGTAGGTTGCGCCCTTGGACTTGTACTCAAAACCGGACTCGACCGATGTGTACTCGTTGCCGTCCTTGTGTGCGGGCTCAATGCCAAAGTGCTTGACATAGCGCGGACCGAAATCCTCGGAACGGCCATAGTACGTGTTGCCGTCTGCCGTGAGCTTGCTACCCATGTAGATCTGGGTGCAGGCGAGCGCCGAAGTCGGCATGGCCATGATGGCCGCTGCTCCAAACGCAAGGCCGCAGCCGAGCTTTTTGAGCGTGTTGACAGGATGAGTAAACCTCATGATCCCTCCCAACTGTTGAGACCCCGCAAAACTGTGCGGAATCTCAGCTAATAAATACATCCATTAGCCTATCGGAAGTCTAAGAAGTATTCATCTATTTCGATGAAATACTCGATGAGCGTCCTAAAATATGCGATGAGCGGATAAGAATACTCATTTTGTAGCTTTACTTAAATAAAGGCACCCTGCAATTACTGTACCTGAATAAAGCGCCTTGCACGGGGCGCAAAGAAAAATCCCCCGCTGTTTGGCAAATGCATAAACAACGGGGGAGACGATAATTGGATGAATATCATACCAATGTGGAATTACTTCTTCCGGCGGTGGATCACGTTGATCGCATAGCCGATGAGCATGGCCAGAACAATGACGATAAAGCCGGGCAGGGGAGTGTCGTTCATGGGGTCCTCCTATTTTCCGAGTGGGGAGAATTCGTCGACGATGAGGTCGAGGCATTGCGGAAGTGCGCGGGCGCCAAAGACGCCCGAGTTGCTGGAGATGATCTCGCCATCGAACTGCATGCCCAGCGACGGCGTGCAGGTGATCTTGGCTTCTTTGGTCTGGATGATCTTGAACTGCGGGCGGCCGAGCACCTTGCCGGCGGGGTCGAGTGCGGCGGTGATCACGGTCGGGAGGAGCTGCACGGTTTTTACGGGCTCGATGACCGCGATGTCGACCATGCCGTCGTTCATACGGCAATCGGGGAACAGGTTGATGTCGTTTTGAATGACCGAGGTGTTGCCGGCCATGCAGCAGATGCCATCGAGCTCCTCGACAATGCCGTCATGCTCAATCGTAAAGTGCGCCACCGTGGGGTTGGGTGTGGCGAGCGCCGACAGGAAATAGGCGATCTCACCGATGTCGTTTTTGGCGGGGGCGGCCTTCATCATGATCTCGGCGTCGAAGCCCGAGCCGGCGATGATGATAAAGCCGTGGCGCTTTTCGTTGCCGTTCTCGTCGAGCCAAAAGAGCTCGCCCATGTCCACTTTGACCGTGCGACCGGCGCGGCAGGCCTTGGCAAGCGCCGCGGCCTCGGGGGCATTGCCAATGTTGTTGAAGAACAAGCAGGCCGTGCCGGAGGGGAAGACGAGCGTGGGGACGCCGCATCCGCGCATCTGGTCGAGCACGTTGGAGACGGTGCCGTCGCCGCCCGAAACGACCACGCGATCAAACTCGCGCACGTCTGCCACGGCGTCCTCGGGTTCCATGCCATCGCCGATAAAACGCATCACGATCTCGTCGCCGCCCTGCGCGAGGGCGTGCGCGAACGCGTAGATTTCATCTGAGCTGGGGCCCGATGCCGGGTTGTGGATGATAAGGCAGCGCATACTTACGTTCCCGTTCTGTGACTAACCGAGTATAGTTGTAAGGCAATGCCGATATCCTACCCGTGTTTTTCGGGCCTAACCTTATTCGATGGGTTGATATGTACATTTCCACACATCAGGCTCTGCTCGACTTTTGCCAGCGCGCCCGCGAGTTCGACGCGATTGCCGTCGATACCGAGTTTTTGCGCGAGCGCACGTTTCACCCGCGCCTGTGCTTGGTTCAGATCGCCACCCCTGCCGAGAGCGTCGCGGTCGATCCTCTGGTGATCGACAACCTGTCGCCGCTCGCCGAGCTTATGGGCGATGAGAGCGTGATCAAGGTGTTTCACGCCTGCTCGCAGGATATGGAGGTTATGCTCCATACCGTGGGCGTGCTGCCGCGTCCCATTTTTGACACGCAGGTGGCCGCCGCCTTTTTGGGTGAGCGCCAGCAGATTTCCTACGGCGCACTCGTGCAGACGTTTTGTGGCGTTTCATTGCCTAAGACCGAGTCGCTGACCGACTGGTCGCGCCGCCCGCTGACCGATAAACAGATCGAGTACGCGATCGATGACGTCAAGTACCTGATTGTCGCCTATACCGAGATGATGAGCCGCCTGCGTGAGCTGGGCCGCGTGGACTGGGTGCTCGACGAGTTGCGTCCGCTGGCCGACGAGTCGCACTACCGCGCCGACCGCCATGAGGCATTCCGCAAGGTCAAGCGCATCAACTCGTGTAGCCGCCATCAGCTGGGCATCGCGCGCGAGCTTGCCGCTTGGCGCGAGGACCGCGCCGAGCGCCGCAACATCCCACGCAAGTGGGTCATGTCCGACGATACGCTGCTGGCGCTCGTCAAGCGCAATCCTGTGCGCGTTGAGGAGTTCCGCAGCATCCGCGGCACCGATCAGCTGGGGGAGCGCGACGTGGACGGCGCGCTCATGGCCATTAAGCGCGGTGCGAGCTGCCCGCACGATCGCCTGCCGCTCATGGTGCGCGGGCACCGTCAGATTTCGCCGGAGTTGGAGAGCGTGACGGACCTGATGTATGCGCTCATTCGCCTGGTTGCCGAGCGTTCGGGCGTGGCGACCTCGGTCATTGCCTCGCGCGATGACCTGGCCGACTACATTGAGCATCCCGAGCAGAGCCCCCTGCGCGAAGGCTGGCGCTTTGAGCTCGTGGGCTCGCGCCTGGACGATTTGCTCTCGGGCAATATGGGGTTGACGGTCAAAGATGGCAAAATTGAATTGCTATAGGTATATAGTTACGCGGTTTTGCCAAACCGCGTAACAGCTCGACGCTGCAAACGGCCGAGAGCGGCAATCTGACGTTCAATCGTCGCTCGCGTACCAAAGTACGCGTCGCTTCTCTTTCACGTCACCTTGCTCGCTCTCGGCCGTTTTTGCTGACATTGCCAAAACATCGATGTTGATTTGCTGGTCAGTCGAATGGGTAGAATGCCTCCAACGTGTAACTCGATTCGGAGGAATTCGCATGCCTTATTACTATGGATACGGCTTTGGCATTGACCCGCTGTACCTGCTGGTTGTTCTTGTCTGCACGGTGCTTGGCCTTGCCGCGCAGAGCTATATCAACTCGACATATAAGACCTGGTCCAAGGTTCGCTCGGACGGCGACGCGGGTGCCACGGTCGCTCGCCGCATGCTCGATGCCAACGGTTGTAGCGCCGTGGGCATCAAGGGCGTTGCCGGCGAGCTCACTGATCATTACAACCCACAGGACAACAACCTGTATCTGTCGGATGCCAACCGTTCGGGCGGGTCGGTCGCAAGCGTTGCCGTCGCCTGCCACGAGGCGGGCCATGCCGCCCAGCGTCAAAGCGGTTACGCCATGATGAAGGTACGCACCGCTTTAGTCCCCGTCGTCAACTTTACCCAGAACACCTGGACGATCGTGCTGCTCATGGGCCTGTTCATGAACATCGCGGGGCTCACGACCCTCGCGCTGGTCTTCTTCTCGTTTAGCGTGCTGTTCCAGCTGGTTACGCTGCCGGTCGAGATCGATGCCAGTCGCCGCGCCGTGGCGTATATCGAGCAGTCGGGCATGAGTTCCAAGCAGGTTAGCGGTGCCAGGAAGGTGCTGACGGCAGCTGCGCTCACCTACGTGGCGGCGGCGCTCACCTCGATTATTCAGCTGCTCTACCTGATGGCTCGCTACAACAGAAACTCCAACCGATAGCAAACGGGACAGGCAGGCGCCGCGGGGATTCGTGTCCCAGCGGCGCTGTACTATGTGTTGGACTTAAATATGCACGGGGCCGGAGCCTCTGTGCGCGATAACGAAAGGAGGCTGCGTGGCAGGCTGGAATCTGACCGGCAATACCGTTTCCGCCGAGTTCGACGGATCGGACGAGCAGGAGTGCAAAGAGCTCAGCGTGAGCCAGGCGGTGGAGATCGCCGCCGGCGCGCTCGATGCCATTCCGCAGCTGAGCGTTTTGGGCGAAGTCACGGGTTTCCGCGGTCCCAATGCCCGAAGCGGCCACTGCTACTTCCAAATCAAGGACGACTCGGCGGCCGTCGACTGCATCATCTGGAAGGGCGCCTACCTTAAGCGCACCTTCGATCTGCGCGACGGCATGCAGGTGAGCTTTAAGGGTAGCTTCAATCTCTACAAGCCTACGGGTCGTATGAGCTTCGTCGCCCGCTCGTTCTCGCTGGCGGGGGAGGGCCTGCTGCGTCAACAGGTGGCTCAGTTGGCCGAAAAGCTGCGTCGCGAGGGCCTGATGGACGAGGCGCGCAAACGTCACATTCCGGTGTTTTGCTCGCGTGTGGCGGTCGTCACCTCGCTTTCGGGCGCCGTGATCGACGACGTCAAGCGTACGCTGCGCCGTCGCAACCCGCTCGTCGAGCTTGTCTGCGTGGGTGCCAAGGTTCAAGGCGAGGGTGCGCCGGTAGAGCTTATTGAAGGCCTGCGTCGCGCCGCTGCCATTACGCCGGCGCCCGATTGCATTTTGCTCGTGCGTGGCGGCGGTTCCTTCGAGGACCTCATGACCTTTAATAACGAGGAGCTTGCCCGCGCGGTGGCGGCTTGTCCTGTGCCCGTGGTGACCGGCATTGGCCATGAGCCCGATACCTCGATTTGCGACATGGTGAGCGACCGTCGCGCCTCCACGCCCACGGCGGCAGCCGAATCGGTGGCGCCGGCTATGACGGAGCTGGCAGATGTGCTCGAGGCACGCCATCAGCGTCTTGGCGCCGCGATGGCATCGATGATTGGGTCGAATCAGGTTGATTTGGAGATGCTCGATCAGCGCGGTCGCCGCGCCTGGGATACCTATACGGCCCGTCTGGGCGATGCGCTCGATGCCGCCGCATGCCGCCCGTGCCTCAACGACCCCACATTTATGGTCGAGCGTCGCGAATCGGAGCTTACACTGACTGCCGATCGCCTGTCGGGCGCCATAGCTCGCTCGGTCGGGACATTCCGCTCCAACTTTGAGCGCCTGCCCGAGCGTCTGGTTGCAAGCACCTCGGGGCTCGATGGCAAGCGCCATGCGCTCACGCTTGCGAGTTCCCGTCTGGAGCATCAGGGGCGCACGATGCTCAGCAAACCCGCGTCCGACCTGGGCCGTGCGGCAGCCTCACTCGATGCCCTGTCGCCGCTCAAGGTGCTTGCCCGTGGCTATTCCATCGCGTACAGCGATGATGGGGTGGCTACGAGCGCCAAGACCTTTAAGCCCGGCGACGCCATACGCGTGCGCATGGCAGACGGCAACGTGGCGGCAACGGTCGATACAGTCGAGTAGGCCGCGTTTCACAGCGATAAACCTTTAGGAAAGGAAACAGATATGGCAGAGAAGACCCCGGTCGAGCAGCTTACGTACAAGCAGGCCTCGCAGGAGTTGGAACTCATCATCCGCAGCCTGGAGTCGGGCGACATGGAGCTTGAGGAGTCGCTCGAGAGCTACACGCGCGGCGTCGAGCTCCTCAAGAGCCTACGCACCCGCTTGTCCGATGCCGAGCAGAAGGTCTCGGTGCTCCTGAAGGACGTCGACGGCAACGACGTGCTCGCCGACGGCGAGGCCGCCAACACGGACGACAACCTCTCGTTCTAACCATCCCGACCAAATATAATTACCTTGGTCTGTGAGAAAGGAACCAGCCATGTGTGATTGCATCTTCTGCAAAATTGCCAACCACGAGATCCCCTCGACCGTTGTCTATGAGGACGACCAGGTCATCGCCTTCGACGACCTCAACCCCCAGGCACCGGTCCACACGCTCGTGATCCCCAAGAAGCACTACAGCGACATCGCCGACAACGTGCCTGCCGAGACCATGGGCGCCATGGCCCACGCCATCCAGGAGGTCGCTAAGGCCAAGGGCCTGGAGGACGGTTTCCGCGTCATCTCCAACAAGGGCGTCAACGCCGGTCAGACCGTCATGCACTTCCACATGCACGTCCTCGGCGGCAAGAACCTGGGCGAGAACCTCATCTGAGGACGCCTCTTCCGTGCAATGAAACGGAAGCTCAGGCATCGATAACTTATATATCAACGCAATAAACCCGAGTGCGAGGGCGTTTGGGTTTATTATTGAAGCGTATGTAACCTGGCGGCGCCACACCGCCTGTTAGTAGGGAGACACATGAACGTTCTGGTCGTCAACGCAGGATCTTCGACCCTTAAGTATCAGGTCATCGATACCAAGTCCCACAAGGTGTCCGCAAAGGGCTCCTGCGAGCGCGTCTGCTTTACCGGCGGTACCTTCACCCACGCTGCCAACGGCTCCAAGAAGGTGACCGAGAACATCGAGTTCCCCGACCACAAGGTCGCCATCGAGGTCGTCCTGAAGGACCTCGAGGCCAACGGCGTCAAGATCGAGGGCATCGGCCACCGTATCGTTCAGGGCGGTTGGTACTTCGGCGATTCCTCCCTCGTCGACGAGGACGTCCTCGCCAAGATCCGCGAGGTCGCTCCGCTCGCCCCGCTGCACAACAACCCCGAGGCCAACGTTATCGAGTACTGCCTCGAGCAGTATCCCGACCTGCCCAACGTCACGGTCTACGACACTGCTTTCCACTTCAATATGCCCGAGGTCGCCAAGACCTACGCCCTGCCCAAGGACGTCTGCGACAAGCTGCACATCCGTAAGTACGGCGCCCACGGCACCAGCTACCGCTACATCTCCAAGAAGGTTGCCGAGATGACCAACGGCGAGGCCCGCAAGGTCGTCGTGTGCCACATCGGTTCCGGTGCCTCCCTGTGCGCCATCGAGGACGGTAAGTGCATGGACACCACCATGGGCTTGACGCCGCTCGACGGTGTCATGATGGGCACCCGCTGCGGCTCCATCGACCCTGCTACCGTGTGCTACCTGCAGCGCGAAGGCGGCTACACCTTCGACGAGGTCGACGAGATGATGAACAAGAAGTCCGGCCTTTTGGCTGTGACCGGCGGCAAGACCAACGACTGCCGCAACGTTGAGGAGCTCGCCGCTGCCGGCGACCCCGAGGCTCAGCTCGCCTTCGATATGTTCGTCTACAAGATTGCCGCCAAGGCCGCCGAGATGGCCACTTCTATGTGCGGCATGGACACCCTGGTCTTTACCGCCGGCATCGGCGAGCACGCTCCCGCTGTCCGCGCTGGCGTGGCCGACCGTCTGGCCTTTATGGGCGTCAAGATGGACCATGCCCGTAACGCCCTGCGTGGCGACGGCGCTTGGTGCCTGTCTGCCAAGGATTCCAAGGTCAAGATCTTCGTCATCCCCACGGACGAGGAGTTCATGATCGCTTCCGACGTCGAGCGCATCGTCAGCGGTAAGTAATTGATGCAAGGGGAGGGGACTGGATGGCCTTGTGCCGTTCAGCCCCTCTTTTGTGCTCGTTGGGCGAAGAGCATAATAGATATTTATTGAATTCTGATAACTTCTTATTAAGGGTACGGCCGCCTTATAGGTTTGCCGACCGTACTGTAATCACGAAGGAGTCTCATGAACGTACTTGTTGTCAACGCCGGCAGCTCGAGCCTTAAATATCAGCTTTTGGATACCGATACCCGCGAGGTTTTCGCCAAGGGCAACTGCGAGCGTATCGGATCGGAGATGGGCATCTTTGGTCACTCCGAGAACGGTGGCACCAAGCAGACCGAGGAGATTCCTTTTCCCGATCATCGCTCTGCCATTGCGCGCGTGCTCGAGGAGCTCGAGAAGACCGACATTACGATCGATGGCATTGGACACCGTATCGTTCAGGGTGGCTGGCACTTCGATGATTCCGCGGTCGTCGACGATGAGGTCATGGCTAAGATCCTTGAGGTGGCCCCGCTCGCCCCGCTGCACAATTACGGCGAGGCCGCGGCAATCGAATACTGCCGCGAGAAGTATCCGGAGCTGCCCAACGTGGCCGTCTTCGACACCTCGTTCCACATGACCATGCCCGAGGTCGCCTACACCTACGCGCTGCCCAAGGACGTGTGCGACAAGTACCACGTGCGCAAGTACGGCGCGCACGGTACGAGCCACCGTTACGAGTGGATGATGGCCAAGGAGATCCTGGGTACGCGCTGCCACCGTCTGCTTTCATGCCATCTGGGCAACGGTGCTTCGCTTGCCGCCATCGAGGACGGCGTTTGCCGCGATACCACGATGGGGCTCACGCCGCTTGACGGTCTGATGATGGGTACCCGTTGCGGTTCCATCGACCCGGCCACCGTGTGCTATCTTCAGCGCGAGGGCGGCTACAGTTATCAGGAAGTCGACGACATGATGAACAAGCAGTCCGGTCTGCTTGCCATCTCGGGCATCTCCAACGATGCCCGAGACATCCGTACGCGCGCCTCCGAGGGCGACGAGCGCTGCCTGCTCGCCTTCGATATGTTCGCCTACAAGGCCATGCAGCAGGCCGGCTCCATGATCGCCTCCATGGCGGGCGTGGACACCATTACCTTTACCGCCGGCATCGGCGAGAACGACTGGTCGATCCGCAAGGCCTTCTGCGACTGCTTTGAATGGCTGGGCGTACGCATCGACAACAACAAGAACCGCGAGGCCGTGGGCAACGGCCCGCAGGTCATCAGCGCCGCTGGCTCTTCCGTCACGGTCATGGTCATCCCCACAGACGAGGAATACATGATCGCCCACGACGTCGAGCGTCTGACCAAGAACAACTAACGCGCTCATTTGCATTTAAACGAAAGGCCTCCAGAGCAACAGCTCCGGAGGCCTTTCTGCTAGCAGGTGGGCGGCGGAAACTCCATCCCATTTCGAGCACAAATTCTGGGACACGCTTTCCGGTTGAGGCGCGTTGCGGAAAGTGCGACCCACAATAAAGCAAAATTACGTCCCACAGTTTCCCAAACAGCCCCCAAGTGGAAGCTGCATCCCACAATCCGCCTTCAAACCGGGACACGCTTTCCGGCACAACAACCGCCGAGGCCCTATCAGCCTTTCAAATCCACAGTGACCATATCCGCATCGTTTGCCCATTACAGTCTGAAGTGGGCCACCGATAAATTTCGATGGCGAGCATTCGGCGCATTGCCTACGATACGGGCAAGCCCCGAGGGGCC
>UQTD01000001.1 GCA_900543845.1 uncultured Collinsella sp. | reverse complement strand
AGGTCGGGCGTCACCGTCAGCCGGCGCCGGGTCTGCCGCATCATGAGGGAGAACGGACTGGTCAGCGCTTACGGCAGGAAGAGGTTCAGGGTGCACCCGGGGCGGTCAACGAGGCCGACGTGCCGAACGTCGTCGCGCGCGGCTTCGGCGGCAGGGCGCCGCGCACCCATATATGCAGCGACCTGACCTACGTGCGCGTCGGGGCCTCGTGGAACTACGTCTGCCTGCTCGTCGACCCCTGCAACAGGGAGATCGTCGGCCACTCCGCCGGGCCCAGGAAGGATGCCCGGCTGGTCAAGTCGGCGTTCGCGACGCTCTCCCTCCCCATCTCGGACATCGAGGTCTTCCACACGGACCGCGGCAGCGAGTTCGACAACGCCGAGGTCGACTTGATGCTCGAGACCTTCGGCATAGAGAGGTCGCTGTCGGCCAAGGGCTGCCCCTACGACAACGCCGTCGACGAGTCGACAAACAGGATACTGAAGGCCGAGCTCATCCACCGCGCGTCGTTCGGAACGACGCGCGAGCTCCGGTCCAAGCTCTCTGACTACGTGCACTGGTACAACAACTTCAGGATCCACTCGACACTAGGCTACATGTCGCCGGTCGAGTTCCGGAAGGCGGGGCTGTCCCTCCCGGAATCGTCCAAATAGGTGTTGCCAATCCAACCAGCTGCTCGGCGAGCAGCCTGAGCAGCGACTGGATGTCGACCATCCCGTCGGTCGACCTCGGGATGGCGGCCTTCTCCGGCATCGCGTCTGCTAATATCTCCATAGCGGTCCCTGTCCTTTCCCAGAACCTGTGTTATGTAGCAATTCCAGATTCTAGGACAGGGGCCGCTTGCGTTTGGCGGTCAGCCGTCGGCGCGCTTACACCAACATTTCCGACGCGATCGTGGATGAGGCGTATTTGACCTTGCGTTATGTTCCGCGCTTATTGGGCTATGCGCGATATGGCGGTTTCAGTATGAGGCCGGCTTGCGCTTCTTCGGGATCCCATACTGACACCTTCCAGGTCCGATTTATGTCCGCGCCGGTATTTATGCTTTAAGCAAAGCGGCACGAGTGAACTTGCTACAAGCCTCATGCTGCGAGTGCGTTAACCAATCGGTCGTGAAGGCGAGGTGAGTATGAAAGGTAGAAACCAGCACGTTACGAAGCGGGCGGATGGCAAATGGCAGGTTAAGGGCGAGGGGGCGCGTCGCGCTTCCTTTGTTACGACGACCCAGGGCGAAGCTATAAAGCGTGGTCGTCAAATTAGTTCTAATCAGCACTCTGAGCTAATCACCCATCGTCCCGATGGCAGAATCCGCGCAAAGGATTCCCATGGGCACGATCCCTTCCCGCCGAGAGGATAGGGGCTTGACGCCATTGCGGCTGCGGGCATGGATTAGCGTGTCCGCAGCCGCAAACGCTTGCCGGAAGTATGCGGTAAATTCTGGAACCCCCGAGCACAACGGCTTTTCCGCATAAAGGATCCGCAGGCAGAAGCATTGCGGCATTCCGGAGCGCTCGGCACGCTAGGGATTTGCCACATACTTCCTAGTTTTGGCCTTGTACCCTTTGCTCCAGATGCGGCAAGCACTTGATTGACGTTATTTAAGGTCTATAATCAAATAAAAACTCTGAAATACCTTTTCAAAACAATGAAAGGAAAGTTGAGGACGATGCTTTGTCAGTTTTCCTTCAGGAACTATAGGTCCTATCGCGACGAGGCGGAGCTTTCCATGCAAGCGACGCCGATGAGGGAGTTTGAGCGCTCCCTTATCGAGTGTCCCGATGGGCAGAGCTTTCTGCCGGTGGCTGCGGTGTACGGACCCAACGCTGGCGGCAAGTCCAACCTACTCGAAGCTCTTGACTACGTTCGTTCGGCTGTGGCCAGACCGATCAGATTGCTGTCATCTAGCTCTGATGCGCCAGAGGGCGATCGTCCTTCGATACCCCGTTGTTCAGCGTTCGAGTTCGATGATGTGTCTGCTCTCGAGCCTACCGAGTTCGAGCTTTACTACCGCGCGGGCGAGCATGAGTACCGTTATGCCCTGTCCGTGCATGCCGACGAGATCGTGTCCGAGGGACTGTGGCGGCGCAAATTGGGAGCTTCGCGTACGGCGATGTTGTTCGAGCGCGAGGGTGCTGAGGTCGAGCTCGGTCCCACGCTGCGCAAACTTGTGACGGCTGCGAGATTCAACCCGAGCCTGCCGTACCTGTCGTTCCTCTGCATTAACTTTGACGCGCCGGTGGTCAAGGAGGCTGCCAGCTGGTTTCTTGATGGCGTGTTCCTGAACTACAACAGCTCTTACCTGGAGCGGATGCTCGAGCAATTGCTAGACGAGGCGGAGTCGCCCGAGGTCACGCGTTTTCTGCGCGCCGTCGACGTACGCATCGATGGCTTTAGGGTGGAGAAGGCCCCGGAATGGCGCGGCCAGCGCGTCTTTGTGAGGCATGAGGTGGACGGCAAGGGCTATGAGCTGCGCCTTTCTGAGGAGTCAGCCGGCACACAGAAGCTCATGGGGCTAGCTGCATATCTGATGACTGCGCTCGAGCGCGGCGCTACCGTTGTGGTCGACGAACTTGACGCCAAGCTTCACCCGAAGCTCCTGCGCTACGTGATTCTGTTGTTTAAGGATCCCGAGGTCAACAAGAGCGGCGCGCAGCTCATCTTCTCGTCCCAGGACGTGTCCACAATGCGAAACGACGTGTTCCGCCGCGACGAGATATGGTTCGCCGCACGCGGCGAGGGGGAGGCGAGCCAACTGTGGTCGCTCGCCGACATCCACGAGGCTAATGGCAACTTGGTTAGCAAGAATGCTGCTTTCGATAAGCAGTACCTGTCTGGTCGTTACGGTGCCGACCCGTATCTCACCCGCATCGAGGAGTGGGATTAACATGGCAGCGAAGAAGTCGAAGGGCTGGCGTAGTGGCAAACGCGAGGTTCGCCCGCGCATGGTGCAGATGACGCGCCACCTCGTGGTGACCGAGGGCAAGGAGACTGAGCCTCGCTACTTCGAGGGCGTGCGTGCTGCTTTGTGCGCGGCAAACGAACGCAAGGTTGCCGTTATCGTTAAGGGAACGGGCAAACACACGCTCGACCTGCTTGACTTCGCTGTCGAACACTGCCGCTATGCGCCCGAGACGTTCGACCACGTGTGGCTCGTGTATGACAAGGATGACTTCCCTGCGTCCGACTTCGACGCGATGGAGCGTAAGTACACCGAGTTCTCCGATGGTTCGAGGACCTTCCACGCGTTGTGGTCGAACCCTTGCTTCGAACTGTGGCCGCTTCTGCACTTTCGTTATACGACCGCCCCCATGTCGGCCGCGGAGTGTCAGCGTGCTCTCGCTCAGGCGATGTCTAAGGGCTTGGGCATCGAGTACCGCAAGAACTTGGACGGGGTGTACGGAGCGGTTTACGGTAGGCGAGGCGAAGCATTGCAGCGTGCCGGACGCCTCATCGTGCACCATAGGGGGCTATGCAACGTCAAACCGTCTGTGCAAAATCCTGCAACCAGGGTAGGCGAGATATTCGATGTAATAGGGCCGTATCTGGTTGAATAGTCGAGTTCGATCAGGCTTGCTAGAGCATGGGTCCACGAAAGAGGCTGCATGCTTGGTTGCTTTCTGCCTTGAATTGGATTGACCTTTTGGGGCACGAATAGGATACTAGCGTGAATTAGCGGTATTGACGCAGCCAACCTACGGGCCTGCGTCCTGCGGAGAGGTGGCTGTTCTTCTGGACGGCCGTCTCTCTCTATTTGCGTCCATGATGAGAAGAATATTTCGCCAAGTTTGGCGGTCTCGATCGTGTGGTTTCGACTTGTGGACGAGTTTGTAGGCAAACGGAGGATATCGACAAAAAATAGTCAATTGCGGTGGAAGCCTTCGGGCGACACCTGAAGAGGGTTGATGCGTCGGCCCTCTTTTTTGGATGTAAGATTCGACCTGTCAAAACTTACATCTCAATTGGGAAAAGACGAAATTACGGGTGTTTTTCTGCCCGCATGTAACTTTACTGACGCATTGCCGCTCAGCCTTAATTCGCTGCGGCTTGCCGGTAAAGGATTGACTGAGATTGGGTTTTTCCTTAATGTTCCTACTGTGAAGAGGCCCTGCGACGGTACGTCCGGCTTGGTCCGTGGAAACCGCCGATAGGCGGTTTTGCGTTTAATAGGTTGTTTTTCCGGCGGAATTCGTAGCGGTTTTCGCTTCGGGACGCTCGGCGTTGCCGTGTTTTCCGGAAGTGCGGGAAAAAATCGGAAACCTCTGAGCATAACCCGATTTTCGGCAACAAAACCGCAGGTCGCGGAAACGCAAAACCGGGGTCTGGTCGGTCGATCTCAGTTTTTCCCCGCACTTCCGGAACCGCCCGTCGGAAGTATGCGGCAAATTCCGGAACCCATGAGCACGCCGCCCTTTTCGCGCAGAGAAACCGCAGGTAAAGGCGTTGCGGCATCCCGGTGTGCTCGGCAAGTTTTGAATTTGCCGCATACTTCCGGTTTTTGCCTCTGTGGCAGGACGGTTCCACTCATATCATCGGCTAGATAATGGACAGAACAGCCAATTCCGTTTCCATAATAAAACGCCGGCAGGGGCGAAATTGCTCCTGCCGGCGTTGGCGTGCCTGCTTGTGCTGTTTCCGACTCGCGCAGAGGCCTGTTTTGGGCCCTTACGCCTCCGTGGGCTCCACGCCCAGCTCGTTACGGACGAGTTCGAAGGCCGCGGCGATGGCCTTGTCCATGTCGTAGTACTTGTAGCCGCCCAGGCGACCGGCAAAGATCACGTCGCCCTCCTGCGCCGCCAACTCCTCGTACTGCTTGTAGAGGGCCTCGTTCTTGGCGTCGTTGATGGGGTAGTAGGGCTCGTCGCCGGGCTTCCAGTCGGCCGGGTACTCGCGCGTGATGACGGTCTTGTCCTGCGTGCCGAACTCGAAGTGCTTGTGCTCGATGATGCGCGTGTAGGGGATCTCGCGCTCGGTGTAGTTGACCACGGCCACGCCCTGGTGGTCCTGCTCGTCGAGCGTCTCGGTCTCAAAGCGCAGGCTGCGGTACTCCAGCGTGCCCAGCTTGAAGTCGTAGAACGCGTCGATGGGGCCGCAGTAGATCGTCTTGGCGGCGATATCGGGCTCGGCGGCAGCCAGCTCCTTGTACTCCACGCCGCAGCGCACCTCGACGCCATCGAGCATGTTGGCGACCATCTTGGTGTAGCCGCCCATGGGGATGCCCTGGTAGCGGTCGTTGAAGTAGTTGTTGTCGTAGGTGAAGCGGCAGGGGAGGCGCTTGATGATGCTCGCGGGCAGGTCGCGGCAGTCGCGGCCCCACTGCTTCTCGGTGTAGCCCTTCACGAGCGTCTCGAAGATGTCGCGGCCCACGAGGGACAGCGCCTGCTCCTCCAGGTTCTGCGGCTCGCCGATGTTCTCGGCGGCCACCTGCTCGGCGATTTTTGCCTTGGCGTCCGCCGGCGTGACGACGCCCGGCCACATCTTGGCGAAGGTGTTCATGTTGAAGGGCATGTTGTACATGTTGCCGTGGAAGTTGGCGACCGGCGAGTTGACGTAGTTGTTGAACTCGGCGAAGCGGTTGACGTAGTCCCAGACGTCCTTCATGGAGGTGTGGAAGATGTGGGCGCCGTAGCGGTGGACCTGGATGCCCTCGACGTCCTCGGTGTAGATGTTGCCGGCGATGTGGTCGCGGCGGTCGATGACCAGGACCGACTTGCCGGCGCGCTTGGCGGCGTTGGCAAAGACGGCGCCCGAAAGGCCGGCGCCGACGACGAGGTAATCGTACTGGGACATGGATATGCTCCTTTGTATGTCAATTGGACAGTTATTTATGTTTTGGGACAAACAAACCTGATTATGTTGTCCCAGGGATTAGTGTACCAGATGCTCTTTCAGCAGCTCCAACGCATGGGCGTAGCCCTGGAGGCCCTCGCCGGTGATGGTGGCGAAGCAGGCCAGGCGGGCGTAGCTTACCTGGCGGAAGTCCTCGCGCATCTCGACGGCGCTGATGTGGACCTCGACGGCGGGAATGGCGACGGCCTTGAGGGCGTCCAGGATCGCCACGCTCGTGTGTGTGTAGGCCGCCGGGTTGATGACGATGCCGTCGACCTTGCCGTATGCCTTCTGGATCTTGTCGACGATGCTGCCCTCGTGGTTGGACTGGAAGACCTCGACCTCGTCGAAGCCCTGTGCGGCGCCGGCCTCCTTGCAGATCTGGACCAGGCGGTCGTAGTTGTCGCTGCCGTAGATGCCCGGCTCGCGAATGCCCAGCATGTTGAGGTTAGGTCCGTTGATGACGAGAGCTTTCATGGTTGCTTCCTTTGTGGTTGGGCGGGCGGTGCGGCGGTGCAGCGGAGTGTAAAACCACCACAAAGGTGCCTGTCCCCTTTGTGGTGGTTTTGGTTAGAGAGCGGGTGGGAGCGTGTCGAGGAGGACTCGGGCGGTGTTGGCTGCGCAGTCGCGCGAGTCGATGATGTAGTCGGCCCAGGCGCGGTAGCGCGGCATGCGCTGCTCGGCCAGCTTGTCGATACCGTCGCGGGCGGTGATGGGGCGACCCTTGTGGGCGAGCTCGTCGAGCTTACGGTTGAGCATCACAATCTGACTGTTCTGGTGCAGCAGCGGGTAGTTCTCGTCTCGCGTGACGACGCCGCCGCCGGTGGAAAGCACCAGGCCGCTGCGCTTGGAGATGTCGGCCAGGGCCGCCGTCTCCTGTTCGCGGAAGGTCGGCTCGCCCCGCTCGACGATAAAGTCGGCGCAGGGCATGCCCAGACGCTTCTCGAGGGCGCGGTCCAGATCGATGTGCTCGCGGCCGGTGAGTAGGGCGATCTGCTCACCTACGCGGGTTTTGCCCGAGCCCGGCATGCCGATCAGGGCGATGTTCTGCTCGCGGTGAGATAGGCGCTCCGTCACGTCTAGGATGCGCTCGCGCGGGGTGACCTGGCCGGTGTAGCGCTCGACGGCTTGCGCCGCTTGGGCCACAAGCATGGGCAAACCGCCGATGCAGGGGATGTCGCGACGCTCGGCCTCGAGCATGAGTCCCGTGCGGGCGGGGTTGTAGACAATGTCGATGACGCCCTCGAGCGCATCGAGGCCTTCGAGTGTGCAGGGGGCGTCGGGGCAGTGGGGGAACATGCCGGCAGGGGTGCAGTTGACGAGCAACGCGGCGTCGGACTGCCGTGCGATGTTGTCGTAGTTGACCTCGCCCTTGCGTCCCACGGGCACCACGAGCGCGCCCAGGTCGCCCAGCACCATACATGCCGTGGTGCCGGCGCCGCCGGTGGCTCCGAGCACGAGGACCTTCTTGCCGGCAGTTTCCACACCCAGCTCCTCGACCAGGCACTGGAATCCGAAGTAGTCGGTGTTGTCGCCGCGCAAACGGCCATCGGGCAGACGTGTGATCGTGTTGACGTTGCCCATGCGTTCGGCGAGCGGGCTCAGCTCGTCCAGATAGTCGATGACGGCGCGCTTGTAGGGGATGGTCACGTTGGTGCCTTCCCACTCATCGCCGGTCATAAAGGCCTCGAGGTCTTCGGGATCGCGCTCAAAACGCACGTACTCAAGCCCCGCGAGCTCCTTGTAGATGGTCGGGGTGTAGCTGTGGCCCAGCACGCGGCCCAGCACGCCGTAGGGGCGGGTCGTGGCGACGTCAGTCATCTAGAGCACCTCCGTGTAGCTGCCAAAGTAGGTGAAGCTCTCGCACACGTCGTCAATCGAGTCGAGCAGGTCGTCGAGGGCTTTGCTGCCAAAGGGACAGTCCAGATCGAAGTAGAACATAAACTCAAAGTCGCGTCCGGGGATGGGGCGGCTCTCGAGCTTGATAAGGTTGATGTTGAGCGCATAGAAGCGCTCGAGCACGCGATAGAGCGCGCCCGGCTCATTGGCCGTGGTGATCATAAGCGAGGTGCGGTTGGCACCGGGATATACGCGCGGCTCGCGGCTGATGACGACGAAGCGCGTGTAGTTGTTGTCCGAGTCCTGGATATTGGGCTCCAGCACCTCCAGACCGTAGAGCGCCGCGCAGCTGCGCGAGGCGATGGCGGCGACATCGGTGCGCTTGGAGTTGGCGACCATTTCGGCCGACATAGCCGTGTTGGGATACTTGGTGGCGTGCAGATCGTGCGCCTCGATAAAGCCGGCGCATTGCGCGATGGCCTGACCGTGGCTATAGACCTCACGAACATCCTGTAGCTTGGTGCCGGGCTTGACGAGCAGGTTGTGGTCGATCTTGAGGCGCAGCGAGCGCACAATGTGGAAGTCGAACTGCGCGAGCAGGTCGTAAACCGCGTTGACCGAGCCCGCGGTGGAGTTTTCGATGGGCAGTACGCCAAACTCGCAGAAGCCGTCGCGCACAGCGCGCATGACACCTTCGAAGGACTCGAAGAATGCGATATCGGGCACGGCAAAGAGCTTGCACGCGGCGATCTGGCTGTAGGCGCCCTCAACGCCCTGGCAGGCGACGCTGGCAGTCTGGGGGAAGGGCGCGTCGAAGGCCTCGGCAGTGGCGTGGGCCTTTTGCGAGACCGTGATGCCCTTGAGTTCGTTGATATAGCGCTGCTGCTCGGCCTTGCTCATGCTCATGAGGAGGCGGAACAGCGCGATGGTCTGCGCCTCGTAGCGCTCAGGCGCGCGGCCGGTAAGGTTGTTGAGCTTGGAGCGCTCGCGGGCGGGATCGAAGACGGCCTTGCCCATCTCGATTTTTGATTTGGCGACCTCGGTGGCAATGTCCATGCGTTCGACAAAACTATTGAGGAGCGTGGTGTCGATGCCATCGATGGTCTGGCGAATGTCAGCAAGGTCCATGGAGATCCCTTTCACGTATCGGGGGATGTTGAGGGGTGGGTTGTTAGCGCTGGGCGGCGTCTTCTAGGAGGGCGTCCCAGATGGCCAGCGCTGCGGCTGCTTCGGCTACGGGAACGGCGCGCGGGACGATGCAGGGATCGTGGCGGCCGTGGACTGAGAGCTCGGCATTTTCCATAGCGTCCATGTCCACCGTCTGCTGCTCACGGCCAATGGAGGGCGTGGGCTTTACGGCCATGCGCCACATGACGGGCGCGCCGGTCGAAATACCGCCCAGGATGCCGCCGGCGTTGTTGGACTCGACCTCGATCTGGCCGGTCTCGGCGTCGATGCGATACGGGTCGTTGTTCTCGCTGCCGCGCATGGCGGCGACGGCAAAGCCCATGCCAAACTCCACGCCCTTCACGGCGGGAATCCCAAACGCGATCTGCGCGATGCGGTTCTCGATGCCGTCGAACATGGGGTCGCCGATGCCCGCGGGCAGGCCGTAGATACCGCACTCCACGATGCCGCCGATGCTGTCGAGCTTTTCGCGCGCGGCCAGGATCTCCTCGCGCATGCGACCGCCGGCCGCGGCGTCAATGCACGGCAGGTCGTTCGATAGGATCGCCTTGCGGTCGGCCTCGCGATAGACCATGTCGTCCATGGGCAGATCGGAGATGCCACCGATCTGCGCTACGTGCGCCATCACGTTAATGCCGCGGGCCTCGAGCGCCTGCAGCGCGATACCGCCCGCGATGCACAGGGGCGCCGTCAGGCGGCCAGAGAAGTGTCCGCCGCCGGCGACGTCGTGCATGTTGTGGTACTTCACGCGTGCCGGGAAATCCGCATGGCCCGGGCGGGGCTTGCTGCGCAGCTCGGAATAATCCTTGGAGCGCGTGTTGGTGTTCTCGATGATCGCGGCGATGGGCGCGCCCGTGGTGTGTCCATCAATTATGCCGGCGATAATGTGGGCGGCGTCGGCCTCGCGACGCTTGGTCGCGGTCTCGTCGCGACCGGGGGCGCGACGGTCCAAAAAAGCCTGCAGCTGCTCCAGGTCAACGGCGATACCTGCCGGAACGCCATCGAGCGAGCAGCCGATGGCGGGGGAGTGCGACTGGCCGAAGATGCTTACGTGCAAGACGTTGCCAAAGGTCGAGGACATGCTATTCCTCCTCGAGCGTGACCTTGCCGCCCAATAGGCGGTAGTGGTCGAAGAAATCGGGATAGGACTTGTTGACGGCCTCGGCGCCGTGGATCACGACCTCGCCGGTGGCGCGACTCGCGGCGATGGCGGCCATCATGGCGATGCGGTGGTCGTTGTGCGAATCGACCTCGCCGCCGGTAAAGGCATCGACGCCCTTGATGATGAGGTCGTCACCGGCGATGCGCACCTGCGCGCCCAGCGCGGTAAGCTCGCGGGTGGTGGTGACCAGACGGTCAGATTCCTTGATGCGTAGGCGTGCGCAGTCACGGATGAACGTGCGGCCCTGAGCAAGGGAAGCCACGGCCGAGATGACGGGCACCAGGTCCGGAATGTCGTGGGCGCTCATCTCAAAGCCGGCGAGCTTGTCGGACTGGACGGTGGCGGCGTTGGTGGAGCGCACGATGCGGGCGCCAAAGCGCGAAAGCGCGGCGAGCACGTTGCGGTCGCCCTGGGCGGAGCTCAGTGACACGCCTTCCACGGTGATGGGGTCGGAGCCGATGGCGCCGGCACACAGCCAAAAGGCGGCGTTGGACCAGTCGCCCTCGACGGCTACGCTGCCGGGCGTGCGGTACGAGCCGCTGTTCACGCGGAAGTTCGTGACCTCGGGCTGGCCGTCCTTGGCCGGAATACGCTCGACGTTGACCTCGACGCCGAAAGCCTTCATGGCCTGAATCGTCAGGTTGATGTAGGGGCGGCTCTCGATAAGGCCGGTCACCTGCACGCAGGAGGGCTGGGCCAGCAGCGGGGCCGCCAGCAGCAGGCCGGAGATATACTGCGAGCTCACGTTGCCCGGAAGCACAAAGGTGCCCGGGCGCATACGGCCGCTCGTCTTGAGCGGAAAACCGCCCAGGCCCTGCAAGTCGCAACCGGCGGCGATGATCTCGTCCGAGAGCGGGGAGAGCGGGCGGGCGCCCAGGCGGCCCTGTCCCACGAAGGTGGCCTCCGCACCCAGCGCGCAGGCGACAGGCAGCATAAAGCGCAGCGTGGAGCCACTCTCACCGCAGTCGAGCGTGCCGCCGGCAAGGGCTTTGAGCAGGCCAAATTCAATGCTCTTCATTGTGGGGTGGACCTGGAAGCCGTCCTCGACGGTTTCGATGCGGGCGCCGAGCGCCGTGAGGCAGCGCACCGTGGCCTCGATATCGGCGCAGGTCGTGTTGCAGGCAACGTGCGTCTCGCCGTTGGCAAGTGCGGCGCAGATGATGAGGCGATGCGCCATCGATTTGGACGCGATGGCGGGAACGGTGCCCTTGAGCGGGGACGGGGTGATGCGGGCTAACATGCGGAAACGTCTCCCTTCTGGCCGAGGCCCTCGGCAATCAAATCGTGGAAGGTGGAAAGCGGCATGCGGTCGATGCTGCAACGGCCAATGTCGTGCGGAATTACCAGGTCGATGGTGTCGCCCGCGCGTTTTTTGTCGTGGAGCGCCTCGGCAAAGACGGCATCGGCATTTAGGTCGCAGCGGGTCTTGAGGCCGTGGCGGGCGCAGAGCTCCTCAATACGATCGGGCAGTTCGGCGTCGCAAATGCCATGCAGGGCTGCGGCACGCGTGATGATACCCATGCCGATCGACACACAGTTGCCGTGTCCCAGCTCAAAGTGCTTACAGGCCTCGACGGCATGTCCGGCGCTGTGCCCAAAGTTGAGCAGCTTTCGCTGGTTGGTCTCGCGCTCGTCGGCAACGACCACGGCGCGCTTGATGTCAATATTGCGGGCGATGATGAGTGCCACGCGGGCCACGTCGCGGTTCAGCAGCTCAAGCGTGAGCGGGGTCTTCTCGAGCTCATCGAAGAGTTCCGGATCGGCGATTACGGCATGCTTGACGACCTCGCCGCAGCCGTCGGCGAACTGCTCGGGCGTGAGGGTGGCCAGGCACCCCACGTCGGCGATGACCACGCTCGGCTGCCAAAAGGCTCCGGCGAGATTTTTGCCGGCGGCCAGGTCGATGGCCGTCTTGCCGCCGACCGACGAATCCACCATGGCGAGCAGGCTTGTGGGAATCTGCACAAACTTGCAGCCGCGCATGTAAGTGGCGGCTACAAAGCCGGCTACGTCGCCCACGACGCCGCCGCCGAGTGCCACGATCACGTCGGAACGCGAAAGCTCGTGCTCGGCCACAAACTCAAGAATGGCAACGTAGGTCTCGGCACGCTTGTGGGCCTCGCCAGCCTCGAAGGTGCAGATGCTCACCTCGTAGCCTGCGGATTCGAGGCTCTGCTTAACGGGCATCTGGTAGAGAGGGCCCACGTTGGTGTCCGTCACGATGACGGCGCGGGTGCCGCCGGCGGTGGCGCGGACGAGCGGGCCCGCCTGCTCCAGCAAAAACGTGCCCACATGCACCTGGTAGGGGCGTGCAGTGTCGATATCGATGGTAATCGCCATAAGCTTCGGTCCTTTCGACCTGGCGTGATGGGTGGTCTAGTTGGAGGCCTCGTCGTCGAGTGCGCGCTTGATGCGGTCGCCCTCGGCAAGGAGATTCTCGAGATAGCGCTGGTCGCGGTCCTTAAGGGCGCGGCTGTAGGCGCCGAGCGATTCGATCAGATGGTCGATCTCGAAGGCGAGCGCATCGGCGTCGTCGATCATGAGCTCGGACCACATCTGCGGATTGAGGTGCGCCACGCGGGTGAGGTCGCGGTAGCTGCCGGCCGAAAAGCCGTGATGGACCTGAGCGGTCGGGCTCTTAACATAGGCGTTGGAGACGACGTGCGCGAGCTGACTCGTAAAGGCGATGACGCGGTCGTGCTCGGCGGCGCTCGTTACGCTGAACTTGCCAAAGCCCAAGGGGCGTACCATCTCGCGCACCTGGCCCAAAAGCTCCAGCTTAAGTGCGTCGTCCACTGCGGGCGGTACAAGCACGAGCGGTGCTCCCTGGAACAGGTCGGCGCGGGAATGCGCGTAGCCCGAGAACTGCGTGCCCGCCATGGGGTGCGCGCCCACAAAGTAAAAACCGTGCTCGCGGGCAAGCTCAAAGGCGCGCTCGCACACGATGCCCTTGACGCCCACGGTGTCGATCACCACGGGGCCCATGATGGCCTCGGTGTCGGTGGCGTCGGCGAGCGCCTGGGCGTGCGTCTCGAGCCACTCGATGCAGGCCTCGGGGTAGCATGCCAGGACGATGATGTCGCATTCGCCGAGCGTCTCGTCGTTGAGCTCGCCGGCAACGGTGCCCATGCTGGCGGCCGTCATGACGTCGTCGTCAGGGTCCCAGGCCAGCACGCGGACGCCCGCCTGCGCATAGCCGCGGGCAAAGCTGCCGCCGATGAGGCCCAGGCCCACGATACCGGCGCACTTGGGGCCGCCCTGGTTAACGCGTGCGTTTCTCACCGTACCCATGGCCTACTCCTGAACGGTCTCTTGGCAGACGACCTCGCGGATGGCGCGGATGCGGCGCATGGTGTCGTCGAACTGGTCGGGGGTGAGGGCCTGAGCACCGTCGGACCAAGCGTGGCTCGGGTCGTCGTGGACCTCGATCTCCAGGCCGTTGGCGCCGCAGGCGGTCGCGGCGAGCGCCATGGGCTCAACATAGCGGGTGTAACCGGTGGCGTGGCTGGGGTCGGCGACGACGGGCAGGTGCGACAGGTGGTGCAGCACCGGCACGGCGTTGAGGTCGAAGGTGTTGCGGGTGCGGGTCTCGAAGGTGCGGATGCCGCGCTCGCACAGGATGACGTTGTCGTTGCCCTCGCTCATGATGTACTCGGCTGCCATAAGCAGCTCGTCGACGGTGCCGGACATGCCGCGCTTGAGCAGGATCGGGGTCTGCGTCTTGCCGACCTCCTTGAGCAGGGGGAAGTTCTGGGCGTTGCGAGCGCCAATCTGCATGACGTCGATCTTCTTGTCGAGGAAGACCTGCACGTCGCGCGGGTCCATGATCTCGGTGACGATCGGCATGTCGAGCTCGGCGGATGCCTCGCACAGCAGGTCCAGGCCGGCGGGGCCCATGCCCTGGTAGGCGTACGGGGAGGTGCGGGGCTTGTAGGCGCCGCCGCGCAGCATCGTGGCGCCGGCGGCCTTCACACGGCGAGCGATGCGGATGAGGTTCTCGCCCTCGACGGAGCACGGGCCGGCGATGACCTGGAACTGGTCGCCGCCGATCTTGACGCCGTGGCCGCAGTCGATGATGGAGTCCTCGGGGTGGAACTTGCGGTTGGCGCGCTTGAACGGCTCGGAGACGCGCTGCACGCGCTCGACGACGTCCATGGACTCGAGCAGGAACGGGTCGATCTTGGTCGTGTCGCCCACCAAGCCGATGATGGTCTCGTTCTCGCCGCGCGAGACGTCGGTCTTGAGTCCCTTTTTCTCGATCCAGCTGACGATGTGGCTTACGGCCTCGTCGCTGGCGCTCTGCTTTAAAATCGCGATCATGGTGTGCCTCTCACCTCGATGGATAATCCTTGCAAAAACGGCCCGCATCGCGAGCCGTTATATATGTGCTTGAGAGTTTATACTATCTGACTCGCTTTTGCCGCCTAAAGCGCGCCGTCGCGGCGCGTCTCCCATGTAATTGCAAAGCTTTTTCTATTATTTTGTTAGCCCGTGGCGCACTTGGGTATAATGCCTACCGTTCGCCCTATTAGCTCAGGGGATTAGAGCGTCTGCCTCCGGAGCAGAAGGCCGTTGGTTCGAATCCAACATGGGGCACCATCGAACGTAAGACCGTCCGAACCTCGCATGGTCCGGGCGGTTTTCTTATACCGACGCGACGTGATGGGACGTGGTATGGCAGCAACGGATATCGAGCGCGGGCTTTCGACCGCCGAGGTCGAGGAGCGCATCGCCGCCGGTAAAATTAACCGCAACATGGAGCTCAAGACCAAGTCGGTCCGCGAGCTCATCATTGAGAACCTCTGCACGCTGTTCAACTTGATCAACGTGGTCTTGGCGATTTTGGTGTTGCTGACCGGTTCGTTTAAGAACCTGACGTTCCTGTTCGTGGTGTTCTTGAACACGGCAATTGGCGTCATTCAGTCCATGCGTTCCAAGCGGATGGTCGACAAGCTTACGCTGCTCACCTCTAAGAAGGCCATCGCGGTGCGCGACGGCGCCGAGGTAGAGCTCGACCTGGACCAGATCGTGCTCGACGATATCATTCGCCTGGGGCGCGGTGACCAGATTCCCGCCGACGCCGTGGTGGTGTCGGGCGAGGCGCTCGTCAACGAGAGCCTGCTGACGGGCGAGAGCGACCTCATCAAGAAACAGCCGGGCTCCGAGCTCATGAGCGGCAGCTTTATCGACTCGGGCCTGCTGCGCGCCCGCGTGATCCATGTCGGTGCCGATAACTACGTGGCAAAGATCAACAACGAGGCCAAGTACGTCAAAAAGGTCAATTCCGAGATCATGAACGCGCTGAACGCCATCGTGCGGTTCGCGAGCATTATCATGATTCCGCTTGGTCTGGCGCTCTTTTCCTCGAGTGTGAGCGAGCTGTGGGATGCCGCGGGAACCCCGGGCGATAGCGCGCTTTCCTGGTGCTTCTCCGAGCTGCTGGCCGGTCGTGTGCCTTCTTCGGCGCTGCTGTCCACGGTGGGTGCCCTGCTGGGCATGATTCCGCAGGGCCTGGTGCTGCTGACCTCGTCGGTGCTCGCGATTGCCACGGTGCGCCTGGCGCGTCGCAAGGTGCTGGCGCAGCAGCTCTACTGCATCGAGACGCTCGCGCGCGTCGACGTGCTGTGCCTGGACAAGACAGGCACCATTACCTCGGGCCGTATGGAGGTCGAGGGCACCTACCCGCTGCCTGTTGAGGGTGTTGGCTTTGGCGCGGACTCGGACGAGGCTGCTGTTCCCGTCGAGACCACGGTGCTCGACTTTGCGCTCGCCAACGTGGCACGTGCGACCTCGGCTGATGCCAACGAGACCTGTCAGGCGCTGCTCAACTACTACGCCGATCGTCCGGTCGAGGTGTCCGAGCCGCTGTCGGTCATTCCGTTCTCGTCGTCCAAAAAGTGGAGCGGCGCGTCGTTTGCGCAGGGCTCCTATGTGATGGGCGCCGCGCAGTTTGTGCTCTCTGATCGCACATTTGCGCAGGTCGAGAATCGTGTGGCCGAGCTCGCCGATACCTGCCGCGTGCTCGTGGTGGCGCGCGTGGACGGCTTTACGCCCGATGGCGATATGGTGGGCGAGGCCGAGCCCGTGGGCTTTGTGACCATCCGTGACGAGATTCGCACCTCGGCGGCCGAGACTATCGGCTACTTTAACGAGCAGGGCGTGACCCTCAACGTGATCAGCGGCGACGACCCGCGTACGGTGTCGTCGATCGCGCGCGTGGTGGGCGTGCCGGGCGCCGACGCTTACGTGGACGCCACGACCCTCGATACGTCAGCCAAGCTCGACGCGGCGGTGGACCGCTATCACGTCTTTGGGCGTGTGACGCCGCAACAGAAGCGCGAGCTCGTACAGGCGCTCAAGCGCCGCGGGCACACCGTGGCCATGACGGGCGACGGCGTCAACGACGTGCTGGCGCTCAAGGAGGCCGACTGCTCCGTGGCGATGGCCGCCGGCTCCGATGCCGCGCGCAATGTGGCCGAGATCGTGCTTGTCGATAACGACTTTGCCTCGATGCCCGCTGTGGTGGCCGAGGGCCGTCGTTCTATCAATAACCTGCAGCGCTCTGCCGCGCTCTTTCTGACCAAGACGCTTTTCTCGATGGGCCTGGCGGCGCTGTGCATCGCGCTGCCGCCGTATCCCTTCGAGCCCATTCAGATGACGCTCATCAACTTCTTCTGCATCGGTGCGCCGGGCTTTGTGTTGGGCCTGGAGCCCAACAACGCCCGCGTGAAGGGGTCGTTCTTGGCCAACGTGCTTAAGCGTGCGCTGCCGGCGTCGATTGCTGTCATTTTGGCCGCGGCGCTCGATATCTTTGTGGCGCGCGTTTTTGGCTTTAGCCAGCTTACGCTTTCGACCATGTGCCTGCTCACGTCGTGCGCGGCGAGTGTCAGCCTGATCTGGCGCATCTCGCAGCCGCTCACGCCCTTGCGCGTGGTGCTTTTCGTGTTTGTCGTCGCCGGTATTTTGACGGGCGTTATCGGGTTCCCGGGACTGCTGTCCATCGCCAACCTGTCGATGGGCCAGATGGTCATTTTGGCGGTTATCATCGTCTTTACCTGCGCAGTGTTCTTTAAGCTTGCCACGATGATGGACTCGCTTAAGCCCCGTCGCCGTCATGCGGCTACCGGCTTTGGCCGTGGCGTGCGCGTGCGTCTGGGGCGCGGCGGCGGCAAGGTGAGCTCGACGGGGTCGACCGCCGAGCGTTTTGCCAAGCGCGTTGCCGCCGATATGGCGCAGCGCCGCGAGGACCGCACTGTCCGCGAGGCCGAGGCTCGTGCACTCGAGGGCGTGGCCCAGACCCAGCCCAAGAAAAAGAAGGGCGCCGGTGCCAAGCGCTCCCGCGTGACCAAATCGGCCCAGGGCATCAAAGTCTCGATGCCCAAGAAAAAGAAGTAATCCCCGTCCCAGAAAAATCATCGCCTAAAAGACTGCCCTGCGATGTTGAATTGGTGCCTTGCGCTTGAGGGAGCGAAGCGATGTTATGCTCTAACCTCAATTGTTTGAATTGCTTCGGAAAGAGGATGCCGTGATCTGCCCGCATTGCCTAAAGACCATCGAGGACGGCGCCTCGTTCTGCCCCTATTGCAACGCATACGTTGGTCCGGGCGATGGCCCCGAGCATACCGAGTTCGTGTTCTGCGACGGCTGCGGCGCCCGTCTGTCCCCGCATGACCGTACCTGTCCCAAGTGCGGTCGCCCCGCGCCAGGCATTCTTTCCGAGGACGCGGCCGCATCCGACCTGGCCGCAGGCCGCACGGCCGGCTTTCCGCGTCTGACGCAGGAGCAGATCGATACCGAGGTGCCCCACGCGCCGGCATCTGCCGCGGCGGTGCTCTCCGACGCAGCCGACCCCAACGAGACCTGCGTGCTGCCTGCCTTCGATAAGGACTTTGGCATCCCCAAGGTCGATATCCCTACGCCGGTGTCCCTGCGCGATGATGCCCAGCCTAAAAAGCAAAAGCCCAAGCGCAAGGTCCATCCCGACGAGGATGCCTATCACAAGCACAAGCGCCATATCCCCAAACCGCTCATCGTCATCGCGGTGCTCGCCGCCGTGTGCGGTGGTGCCTATTGGTTTGTGACTGCCGATCCCATGGGCGTCATGCCCGGCTTCTACGACCAGTTTGGCCAGGCCGCCAAGACCACCTTCCCGTCGCGCCAAAAGGGCGAGGCCACCGAGAAAGAGCCCAAGCAAGAGGATGCGTCCGAGGTCGTTCAGGAGGAGACCGTCTTAACCGACGACCAGCTCTACACCAGGCTCGACGGCCTGTACCAGACCATCGTGTCGTACAGCGACGATGACCAGATCGGCGAGGTCATCGATTCGTTTAATAATGGCTATCTGCGTACACCGCTCTCCACCCGCCAGGAGCTGTCACAGAGCGCCTATGCCCTGCGCGATCAGATTAAAAAGACTCAAGATGAGCTCAACAACCTCAAGGTTCAGGACGACACAGTCTATGCTGAGGACATCGATCATCTAAAGCAGCTTGCCCAGTGGATGTACGAGCGTGTCGACGTGATCTGCCAGAGCTGGGATATCTCGCTGTCCATTCCCGACGGCGAGTCGCTGAGCGCCCGTCAGAGTGAGATCTTGGCGCCCATCGCACAAGGTGGCAACAGCGCGCTTAACCAGTACGACGCCAACGTGAGCGCCTGGAGGCCGCAGCAGCGTTCGTAATTTGTTGCCCTCCGGCGGTATAACCTGCGTGCGCAATTGATGGAAGCCCGTGCTTATTGCTACAATTCGTACAAATATGCTTTAAACGCACGAGGAAGGAACCACATGTTTGGTTTTAAGAAAGAGCTCTATACGCCCGAGTACCAGCTCGTCGGTGACGAGTGCGCGGTGATCGAGACGTCGAAGGGCACCATCAAGGTCAAGTTTGACGGTGAGGGCGCCCCCATCCATGTGGCGAACTTCTGCGAGCTTTCCACGATGGGCTTCTATGACGGCCTTAAGTTCCATCGCTATGTGCCCGGCTTTGTGATCCAGGGCGGCGACCCCAATACCCGCGATATGTCCGGCGCCGACGTCGCTGCCGGCCTTGAGGGCCCCGACGGCATGCCCGGCACCGGCGGCCCCGGCTACTGCATCAAGGGCGAGTTTGCCACCAATCCGCGCAACAGCCACGTTGACGGCGCGCTTGCCATGGCTCGCTCCATGGATCCCGATTCCGCGGGCTCGCAGTTCTACTTCTGCCTGGGTGCCCAGCACAACCTCGACTCCGGCTATACCGTCTTTGGCACCACGGTCGAGGGCCTCGACGTCATCTCGCAGCTGCGCGCCGGCGACGAGATCGTTCATGTCGAGATCGTTCACGAGTAAAGGGGACTTCCTTGAATAGCCAGCTGATCCAACAGGGCCGCGCCGCTTATCGCGCGGGTGATTTTTCCGCTGCCGCCCAGATGCTTGGCGCGGCAAAGACTCCCAACGAGATCATGGGTGAGGCCGACCACCTGCGCGGCAACGCCCTGATGCATCTGGGCATGTACGCCGAGGCCGCCGAGGCCTACGCCGCCGCCCTCAACGACGGCGCCTATGGCAAGCGCGGCGCTCTGCTCACCAACCGCGGCAAGGCACTCGCCGCGGTGGGCGACTACACCACGGCTGCCCAGGCGTTCTCTGCAGCTACCCAGGACGCTTCCTACGCCACGCCTTTTAAGGCTTACCTGGGTCTGGGCAACGCGCTGTTCCAGTCGGGCGACTATGCCAACGCCGGTACCGCCTTCCGTCAGGCTGCCATCGACGGCGCCAACCCGGCTCCTGCCGCCGCCCTCGGCGATCTGGGCCGCTGCTTCATCAAGCTCGGCCGCCCCGCGGACGCCGTTGAGACATACCGCACGGCTATCGACTTTGCCGGCCCGCGCGACGATACGCGCGCCCTCAACGCCGGGATGGGCCAAGCGCTTTCCGCCGCCGGCCGTCCCTCCGATGCGCTCGATGCCTTTAACGCCGCTACCGCTGACGGTATCTATCAGCTCACGCCCGAGCAGGCCGACGAGCTTGCCCGCGTTCACGATTCGCTCGCCGCGCTTTCGGCCCAGACGGCCATGTCCACGGCCCCGGCTCCCGCGATGGACGCTCCCGCTGTCGACCCGCTCGATCCCACGGGCGCGACCGGTCAGTTTATGCCCGACCCCTCTGACACCGGCTTCTTTACGCTGTCCGAGTCCGAGATGGTCCAGCAGGACCGCAAGCAGGCCAAGGTTCGTCGTCGCCACCGCCACACGGGTCTCAAGATCTTCCTGGTACTGCTTCTGCTCATCGTGATCGCTGCCGGCGGTCTTGGCTATGCTTATACGCGCGGCATGGGCTACCCCTCGCAGGAGTCCGTCATCACCGACCTGTTCCAGGCTGCCGGCGACGGCGATACCGCCAAGGCCGAGTCCTGCCTGGCCTCGAGCCTGTCCGAGGACGCCAAGGCGATGATCATCTCCTCGATCCCGCAGGGCGCCACCGTCTCCATCGAGGGTATGGATCAGTCCATGACCGAGACCACCGCCAAGGTGAAGGCTTCGCTGTCCAAGGGCGGCGAGCAGGAGTACACCGTTAAGTTCGTGCGCTCCGACAACCATATCGGTTGGGCCGTCTCCTCCTTCGACATCGATTTTTCGGCCGCTGACAACCAGTAGTGACCTTATGAGATTTGGCTCTGCCCGGTGCTTCACCGCAAGTGAGGTGCCGGGCTTGCGCTAGTATGATGGGCTAGTAGTTTTCCAGCAATCATCCAACACATCAGGAGTTGCGTTGTTTTCTTTGATGGATATGTTCTTCGGTAGCTATGCGGGCGATCTCGCCATCGACCTCGGCACCGCCAATACGCTCGTCTCCGTGCGCGGCAAGGGCATCGTCATCCGCGAGCCCTCCGTTGTCGCTATCGACAAGAACGACGAGCGCATCCTGGCAGTCGGCATCGAGGCCAAGCGTATGCTCGGCCGTACGCCCGGCAACATCGTGGCCGTTCGTCCTCTTAAGGACGGCGTCATCGCCGACTTCGATGTCACCGAGGCCATGCTTCGCTACTTTATCGACAAGGCTTCCGAGAAGCGCTATCCGTGGACTCCGCGTCCGCGCGTCGTCGTGTGCGTTCCCTCCGGCGTCACGTCAGTCGAGAAGCGCGCCGTCTTTGAGGCCACGATCCAGGCTGGCGCTCGCCAGGCCTATCTGATCGAGGAGCCCATGGCGGCTGCCATCGGCGCCGACCTGCCCGTCGAGGAGCCCACGGGCTCCATGGTCATCGATATCGGCGGCGGCACCACCGAGGTCGCCGTTATCGCTATGGGCGGTATTGTCGTGTCGCAGTCCATCCGCATTGCCGGCGACGAGTTCGACCAGGCTATCCTCACCCATGTTCGCGATGCCTACAACCTGGCTATCGGCGAGCGCACGGCCGAGGACATCAAGATCAAGGTCGGCTCCGCCGTGCCGCTCAAGGATGAGCTCGACGTCGAAGTCAACGGCCGCGACGTTATCACGGGCCTGCCCAAGACCGTGCGTATCGAGAGCGAGGAGATTCGTCGCGCGCTTAACAAGCCGCTCGATGAGATGGCCAAGGCCGTTAAGGACGCTTTGGACGCCACGCCGCCCGATCTTGCCTCGGACCTTATGTACTACGGCATTCTGCTGACCGGCGGCGGCGCGCTGTTGCGCGGCCTCGACGTGCGCCTGCGCGACGAGACCGGCGTTTCGGTCAACGTCAGCCCCACGGCGCTCGATAACGTCGTAAACGGCTGCGCCCGCGTGCTCGAGGCCAACGCCTTTGACGGTGGCTTCGTCCAAACCAATGCTTAATTTCCAAAAGGTGGATTCCATTTGGCACGATCTTCGGGTTTCTCTCCAAATCTGAATACCAAGCGACAATCAACGGGTATGCGCCCGTTGATTGTTTTCAGCCTGATTTCGGTGCTGCTGCTCACGTTTTATATCCGTGAGGGCGAGGCCGGGCCGATTCATGCCGTGCGCTCGGGTGTGACGACGATTACCTCGCCGGTGCGTTTTTTGGGGTCGGCCGTGGCGGCTCCCTTCAACGCGATCGGCAACGTGTTCTCCAACCTCACGGCTTCGCAGGAGTCGCTCGATGACCTCAAGAAGCAAAACGAGGTGCTGACCTCTAAGGTCGCCGAGCTTTCCGAGGCTCAAAAGACTGCCGAGCGCCTGGAGGGCCTGGTTGGGCTCCAATCGACCTACAACCTTAAGTCGACCGCTGCTCGCATCGTCGGTGCGTCGGGCGATGCCTGGACCTCGACCGTTACCATCGACAAGGGCTCTGCCGACGGTCTTACCATCAACATGCCCGTGACGAGTTCTGCCGGTGTTATCGGCCAGATTATCGAGGTATCGGTCAAGACCTCTACCGTGCGCTTGATTGGCGACGAGAACTCGGGCGTGTCGGCTATGGTGCAGGACACGCGCGCCCAGGGTATGCTGCAGGGCCAGCCCGATGGCACCCTGCGCCTTGAGTACGTGAGTGTTGACTCCGACGTCAAAGTCGGCGACATCATCGTGACCTCCGGCATTGGCGGCGTGTTCCCCAAGGGCCTGCCGCTCGGCACTGTTTCCTCGGTGGAGAAGTCGGCCAACGATGTATATTACACCATCGTGGTGCGCGCTCAGACCACGGCCGAGAACAACGAGGAAGTGCTCGTCATTACCTCGCTGACCGACGAGCAGTCGGCCTCGGACGAGGACGTGAGCACGGCCAACAGTACGCCGCAGGGAACGTCGCGCGATGCTGCGACCAAGACGAAGGACGAGAGCTCGGATGACAGTTCCGACACGTCCGAGACGACCGATTCCGGCTCGAGTGAATAGGGGGCATGTCCATGGATCTACACGAGCAGGGGGCGAGCTCCCGCACGTTTGCAATCGCCGCCATTGCGTGCGTGCTGCTGCAGGCGGGCCTGGCGCCGCAGATCTCCATTGCGGGCGGTCGCGTCAACTTTATGATTATCCTGGTATGCCTGAGCGTGTTCTCGGGCGATCCCACGCGGGCTGTCCTCTGCGGTTTTTGCAGCGGCCTGTTCTATGATCTTTCCGCCGCCGTTCCGGTGGGCGTTATGTCGCTGCTGTTGACGGTGGGCAGTTTTGCCCTGGTGCACAGCGCTGCCGGTCAGACGAGCGGCTCCCCGAGCGCGCGCGGTATTACCGTGGGCGCCTTCGCGCTTGCCATCAACGTGGTCTACAGCATCATCTTGCTGTTTATGGGTCTGGAGACGAGCTTTGTGGTGGCTGTTTTTGGACACGCCCTGCCGTCTTCGATCCTGACGGGTCTGGTTGCCATTCCGTTTTTGATGTCCGGTGTCGTGCCGCAGTCTGGTTACGGATTCTCCGCACGCGGTGGTCATCAGACGGGCATGCGCTTTAAGCCCAAGACCCGCAAACTCAAATAGGGGAGGCTCATAGATGTCTTCCCAGATGACGGTTATCATCGCCGGTATCGTGCTGGTCGTGGCCATTGTTGTCGCGCTGGTCATCATGCGCCGCGGCGATTCCCGTTTTACCTACGACACACAGCATGGAACGGCCCCGCGTGCCACCGAGGGCGAGGGCAATACCGCCGCGACCGCCTTCAAGGGTCGCTTCTCCATCCTCACCGCCGGCGTGGGCGCGATGTTTGCCGCGCTCGCCGTTAAGCTGTGGGGCATGCAGATGGTCTCGTCGGGCTACTACGACAAGCAGGCCAAGAGCAACCAGACGCGCACTGTCACCACGCCGGCTGTGCGCGGGCGAATCCTTGATCGCAATGGTGTGGCGCTTGTGCAAAACCGTCCCTCACTTGCCGTCGTCGCCTATCGCGATCTGGCCGATGACACCGTGCTGGTGCATCACCTCGCGAATGTGCTCGGCATGCCCTACGTCGCGGTTCTGCGCAACATCCAGGACAATTCCGAGGGCGCCCAGAGCCTACATACCATCGCGACGGACGTGCGCCGCTCCACGGTTGCCTATATCAAGGAGCATGCCGGCGAGTTCCCGGGCGTGAAGATTGCCGAGCGTACCGAGCGCCAGTACCCGTACGGCGAGACGGCTTGTCACATTTTGGGCTATACCGGCACCATTACCTCCGAGCAGCTCGAGGCTCAGAACAAGAAGGCTTCGGGCGATAACGATAGCGCCGCCGGTCAGATTACGTACCAGTCGGGCGATATCGTGGGCCAGGCGGGCGTCGAGAGCTACTACGAAAACTTGCTGCAGGGTATTCGCGGCGAGCAGACGGTGAAGGTCGATGCCTCGGGCAATGTGACCGGTCAGGCCGGCGCCGTGCCCGCGAAGGCCGGTTCCGACATTAAGCTCACGCTCGACCTCAAGATTCAGCAAGCCTGCGAGACGGCGCTTGCAAGTGCCATTGAGCTCGCTAAGACCACAGGCCACAGCGACGCCGGCAACGGTGCCGTGGTGTGCCTCGACCCCAATAACGGCGAGATTCTGGGCATGGCCAGCGAGCCCAAGTTCGATCCTTCGGTGTTTATCGGCGGCGTCTCCAACGATGTTTGGACCGAGCTCAACGATGACGAGGGTTCGCATCCGCTGCTCAACCGCGCCATTAGCGGCCAGTACATGTCGGCTTCGACCATTAAGCCGCTCTCGGCCTTGGCGGGCCTTGAGTTTGGAACGTACTCGTCGAGTCAGACGACCAACTGCACGGGATATTGGACCGGCTTGGGCAAATCTTGGGGAAAATACTGCTGGCTGCACTCCGGCCACGGCACGATGACGCTGCAGTCCGGTATCGCCAACTCTTGCGACCCCGTTTTCTACGATATGGGCAAGGCGTTTTTCTACAACGACCAGCATCCCGAGGGCCTGCAAGAGGTCTTTCGTCGCTGGGGCCTGGGCAAGACCTGCGGTATCGATCTGCCGAGCGAGGGCGCGGGACGCATTCCCGACGCCGAGTGGAAAGAGTCGTACTTTACCGACGCCTCGGCCGAGGACCGCAAGTGGAATGCCGGCGATATGACGAACATCGCCATCGGCCAGGGCGACATTCTGGTGACACCGCTGCAGATGGCCTGCGCCTATATGGGCATTGCCAACGGCGGCAAACAGTATGTGCCGCATGTGTTTTTGTCGGCGGTATCGCGCGATGGCGACGGTGACGCCTACAAGTACAACGGCAAGGGCAAGAAGAAGCGCCTGGAGGCCAAGATCAACAGCGATTCGGATTTGGCTCTTGTTCGCAACGGCATGCACGATGTGATTTACTCCGCGTCGACTTCGACCGCCGCGCACTTTAACTCCCTGACCCCTACGGTCTACGGCAAGTCCGGTACGGGCGAGAAGAGCGGCGAGGACGATTACGCGTGGTTTTGCGCCTACGCGCCGGCCGATGATCCCAAGTACGTGATTGCCACCATCTTGGAACAGGGCGGTGGCGGCTCCGATACCGCGTTGCACGTCGTGCGCGATGTCCTCGGTGCGATTTATGACGAGCCCGACACGTCGACGGCCACGGGCGATTCCTCGGTTCGATAGGAGGTTGCGATGGACTTTTCGCCGGCGGACCTGTTCCGCTCAACCAAAACCGGCTCCCGCAGCAGCCTGGACCGCGTTAACAAGCAGCTCTCGGCCTCGCGCGGCACGTTCCGCCAGAAGGTACATATCGGCGTGCTGCTGGCTACCGTCGCGCTCGTTGCCTATGGCGCCATCATTATTTGGTCGGCGTCGCAGTTTAAGGCCGATGCCTCGTTCTCGCGCCACCTGCTGGGCATTGGCATTGGCGCGGTGCTGGCGGTGCTCGTTTGGCGCACCGACCTGCGTGGCATTTCCAACTTTTCGACGGCTCTGCTCGTCGTCGATCTCATCGTGATCTTCTCGCCTAAGATTCCGGGCCTGTCCTACACGGGCGGTTTGGGAATGACGGGTTGGATCAAGATTCCCGGTATCGGCCTGACCTTCCAGCCCGTTGAGCTTGCCAAGCTCATCACCATCTTCTTTATGGCCACGCTTGGCTCGCAATACAACGGTCGCATCGATACCGTTCGCGACTACGTCAAGCTCTGCGGTATGCTGTCCATCCCGTTTTTGGCCGTCGTCGCCATGGGCGACCTGGGCTCGGGCCTGGTCGTGCTGGTCTCGGGTGCCATCGTCATCTGCATGAGCGGTGCACGCCGCGAATGGGTGCTGTCGACCTTGGCCCTGCTGGTTGGTTTGATTGCGCTCATCTTGGCGCTCGACTCGGTCTTTGATTCGCTCCTTGGCCACGACGTGCTTATCAAGCAGTATCAGATGAACCGTCTGACAGTCTTCATCGACCCCGACAAAGCCGATTCGGATGATGCCTACAACCTGCAGCAGTCGCTCATCGCCGTCGGCTCGGGTGGCTTCTTTGGTAAGGGCCTGGGCCACGCGACGCAGTCGGCCGGCGGCTTTCTACCCGAGTTCCACACCGACTTCGTCTTCGCCTTCCTGTCCGAGACGTTCGGCTTCTGCGGCTCCTTTTTGCTCCTGTGCCTCTACGTGCTGCTGATTTTCTCGACGATCCGCGTTGCCTTTAAGTGCGAGTCACTGTTTTTGCGCCTATCGTGCGTGGGTATCGTCGGCATGTGGGCGTTCCAGACCTTCGAGAACATCGGCATGTGCATTGGCATGATGCCGATTACTGGTATTCCGCTGCCGTTTATTAGTTTTGGTTCGTCGTCGATGATGATTCAGTTGCTGACGGTGGGTATCGTACAATCCATATGGCGGCATCGTTCGGGCGCCGCGTAACCGCTGGAGGGGTTTGCCATGAAGATTCCCGTAGATAAGTTGACCAGCGCTTTTAAGATGGGCGCGTCTGTTAAGAAGGATTCCGATACACCGGTGCGTGTCTCGGTTTACCTTGATTCGACCGCGTCTCGCTTTTTGGTCGAGACGGTGCGCGATGCCTTTGTGCCGCAGACGACTTCGGGCATTGTGCGTGTTGATCGCCTGGTGGAGGACCGTATCGTTCCCAAGGCCGATACCGACGTGGTGTTGGTCCTCTCGTGCGGATCCGACCGCCTGGAGAGTGCTGTGCAGGAGCTCGTGATTGCCGGCGCGCCCGTGTGCGTGCTTGCCGAGTCCGCCGTCGAGGTGCCGTTCGTTGAGGAATCTACGCCCATGCTCGGCGTGGTGGCGGCGACCGATAAGACCTATCTGCTCGAGACGCTTGCTCGCTGGATCCTCGATCGTACGGACAAGGAGACGGCTTTTGCCGCCAACTTTGCTTTTATGCGCATCGCGGCGGCAAATCGCATCATTACCTCGTGCGCGCTCACCAACATGGCGACGGGCGCCCTGGTGTTTTTGCCGGGCGCCGATTATCCCGTGATGGCGCTGGCGCAGGTGGGCATGCTCTTTGAGCTGGCGGCCATATTTGGGCGCGGCATTAAGCCCGAGCGCGGCTACGAGGTCGCGGGCGTGCTTGCCGGCGGTCTGGTGATTCGCGCCGTCACCCGCGCATTGGTGAAGCAGACGCCGCACATCGGCTTTGTCGTTAAGGCGCTTACCGCCGCTGCGGGTACCTATGGCATGGGTCGAGCGCTCGTGTCGCTCTACGAGCGCGATGTCGACTACAGCCGCGCCAACGAGGTCGCTGCTGCCACGTTCTCGCGCGTTCGCGACCTGGTGACCACGGTAGCCGGTGCCACCCGTCCCATGAGTCCTTTCGAGGATGCATCCGATCTCGCTGCTTAGGGGTTTCTTTTGCGCGTTCCATACCAAGACTGTTTTCATCTGATCGAGCCGTTGCTCGCCAAGGTCGAAAAGCCGAGTCGCTATATCGACCACGAGTGGGGCACGCTCTCAAAGGCCGATGCCGACTATCGCTGCTGCATGATCTATCCGGACGTGTATGAGGTCGGTCTGCCCAACCAGGGCATCGCTATTCTCTACAACATCCTTAATCAGGCCGAGGGCATTTCCTGCGAGCGCGGCTACGTGCCGTGGCCCGATATGGGCGATGCCATGCGCGAGGCCGGGATTCCGCTGCTGTCGCTCGAGGGTGCAGCGCCCGTGGCATCGTTCGACATCGTCGGCATGCACGTGCCGCACGAGATGGCTGTGACGAACTTCCTCGAAGCGCTCGATCTCGCCGGCATTCCGCTGTTGGCTGCCGACCGCACCGAGGACGATCCCATCATCGTCGCCGGTGGTCCCTCGGTGTATAACCCCGAGCCGTACGCGGCATTCTTCGATGCCATCCTCATTGGCGAGGGAGAGGAGTCGCTGCTCGAGATTTGCCAGCTGCATCGCCGCTTGCGCGACGAGGGCGTCTCGCGCGCTCAGATTGTCGAGCAGCTCGCGACGGTCGCCGGTACCTATGTGCCTTCCCTGTATGAGGTGCGTCATGACGAGCCCTGCTCGCCGCATGGCTACACCGTGCCGCGCGAGGGCAAGGACGTTCCGCCGGTAGTCTACAAGCGCGTCGTCGAGGACTTTGGTGCAACCAATCCGCTTTCTCAGTCGTGCGTGCCGTATGCGCAGCTCGTCCACGATCGCCTGTCTATCGAGATCCTGCGTGGCTGCGCCCGCGGCTGCCGTTTTTGCCAGGCAGGCATGACGTATCGTCCGGTACGCGAGCGCTCGGCCGATCAGATCGTGTCATCGGTGATCCAGGGCTTGGAAAAGACTGGCTATGACGAGGTGTCGCTTACCTCGCTTTCGACGACCGACCACTCCTGTATCCGCGACGTGCTCGGTAGGCTCAACCGTCGTCTGGAGGACACGGGCATTCGCGTGTCCATTCCCTCGCAGCGCTTGGATTCATTTGGCGTTGATATGGCCGAGTCGGTCGCTGGCGAAAAGAAGGGCGGCCTGACGTTCGCGCCCGAGGCGGGCAGCCAGCGTATGCGCGATATCATCAACAAGAACGTGACCGAGGAGGACTTGGATCGCGCGGCCAAGGCGGCCTTCGAGGCCGGCTGGAACCGCATGAAGCTTTACTTCATGATGGGCCTTCCCGGCGAGCGCGACGAGGACATCGTGGCTATCGCCAACCTGGCCGATCACGTGCTGGAGCTCGGCCGCTCCGTGGTGCCCAAGGCGCGCCGCGGCTCCATCTCGGTGTCTATCTCTGTTTCGGTCTTTATCCCCAAGGCGGCAACACCTTTCCAGTGGTGCCCGCAGCTCGATTACGACGACGTCAAGCGCCGCCAAAAGCTGCTCATCACGAGCGTGCGCAACCGCGCCGTACGCGTGCATTACCACGATGCCGAGACCTCGCTTATCGAGGCTGCGCTCTCCCGTGCCGGTCGCGATATGACGCCGGTCATCATCGATGCCTGGCGTGCGGGCTCGCGCTTCGACGCCTGGGTGGAGCACTTCTCGCTCGACAACTGGAAGGAGGCCGCTGCCAAAAACGGCATCGACCTCAACGAGCTGGTGCACCTGCCCTACGAGCTGGACTGGCGTCTGCCCTGGGAGCACGTGAGCCCCGGCTGCACGCGCGGCTTCCTCGAGCGCGAATACCGCCGTTCGCTCGAGGGCGTCACGACGCCCGATTGCACCCGCACGTCGTGCACTGGCTGCGGAATCTGTCCCACGCTCCACGCCAAGAACGTATTGATGGGTGATCGCGCATGAGTGAGCGCTTGACCGACAATCCCACGCTCTTTAGGCTGCGCGTTCGCTACGGCAAGCGTGATCGCCTTAAGTACCTGGGCCATCTGGAACTAATCCATACCATTGAGCGCATCGTGCGCCGTGCGGGCCTGCCCTATGCCGTGACGCAGGGTTTCTCGCCGCATATGCGCGTGGGCTTTTCGTCGGCGCTGCCCGTGGGCACGTCGTCGACCTGCGAGTGGTATGACCTGTTTATGACCGAGTTCGTCGCGCTTGACGAGGCCTTTGAGCGCCTGGCCGCTGCATCGCCTGCCGATCTGGCGCCTATCGAGGCTGCCTACATCGACGTGCGCACGCCGGCGCTGACGGCTCAGCTTACGCGTCTGTCGTACCGCATCGACTTGCACCTGGACCCCGAGGCTCCCGTGAGCGCCGACGAGGTGCGAGCTGCGATCGACACGCTGCGCGCGGGTCATGGCATTGACTATGCGCGCGGCAAAAAGAGCAAGCGTCTTGATCTGGACCATACGCTCGTTGGCTATAAGCTTGCGGCGGGGGAGTGTGAGGACCATCTGGTGCTTATGCTCGACACCCATGCCGACAACGAGGGCTCCATGCGTCCGGAGATTTTGCTTTCCGCTGCTGATGTTTTGTTGCAGGGCTTGACCCCGGGCGTCGATGCACCTATTGTTTCCACCGGTATGCAAGACCTCGTGACCATCTGCTCCTACGATGTCGAGCGTCAGAATCAAGCATGCGAGGACGACGAGGGCCGACTCGTCAGCCCCATACCTGTGCGAACTTGTGGATTTGCTCCACATACTCGTTGACGGGGGTATTATCGCCTGCTACTATATTCGGCTGTTGCACTAACTGATGCATGAAGGGCAAGTAAACATGTACGCAATCGTTAACACGGGCGGCAAGCAGTACAAGGTCGCCACCGACGATGTCATCACCGTCGAGAAGATCGAGGGCAATGAGGGCGACAAGGTCACCCTGCCGGTCATCTTCCTCAACGATGGTAAGAAGATCGTCACCGATCCCGACAAGCTGGCCAAGGCCAAGGTTACCGCTCAGATCGTTGAGCAGTTCAAGGGCGAGAAGCAGCTGGTCTTCAAGTTCCACAAGCGTAAGCGCTATCGTCGTCTGAAGGGTCACCGTCAGCAGCTCACCAAGCTGAAGATCGTGAAGGTCCAGGCTACGTCCCGCGCCAAGAAGGCTGTCAAGGCAGAGGCCGAGGCTGTTGCCGAGGCTCCCGTCGCCGAGTAGATTACACTCGTAACGAAAGAGTAGGTATACACAATGGCACACAAAAAAGGACTCGGTTCCTCCCGTAATGGCCGTGACTCCCGCGGTCAGCGCCTTGGCACGAAGCGCTTCGCCGGCCAGACGGTAACCACGGGCACGATTCTCGTCCGTCAGCACGGCACGCACATCCACCCGGGTGAGAACGTTGGCCGTGGCAAGGACGATACGCTGTTCGCGCTGGTCGACGGTACCGTTGAGTTCCACAAGGGTATCAAGCACAGGGTCAGCGTACGCCCGCTCGCGAACGCGTAATTCACCCTTCATAGAGCACATATGTGGGAGGCACTTGAGTTTTAGGATTCAAGGGTCTCCCTCTTTTTTGTAGGAGGCGATTCTGTTGTCACAGTTCACCGATATCAGCCGAATTAACGTTTGCGGCGGCGACGGCGGAGCCGGATGCATGTCGTTTAGGCGCGAGGCATTTGTTCCCAAGGGCGGCCCCGATGGTGGCGACGGCGGTCGTGGCGGCAACGTCGTCATCCAGGCCGACGCACAGCTGTCTTCACTGATCGATTACCGCTTTAAGCATCACTTTCGTGCCGAGCGCGGAACGCACGGCCAGGGCGCCCGCCGCAACGGCAAGAGCGGCGAGGACCTGATTCTCAAGGTTCCCATGGGTACCGTGGTGCGCGAGCTCGACCCCGAGACGCAGACCCCGATGTTCGAGATTGCCGACCTGGTGCACGATGGCGAGCGCGTTGTCGTGGCGCCCGGCGGTGCCGGTGGTCTGGGCAATACGCACTTTGTAACGTCCGTGCGCCGCGCGCCCGCGTTCGCCCAGCTGGGCGAGCCGGCCGAGGAGCACTGGATTGAGCTCGAGATGAAGCTCATGGCCGATGCCGCGCTCGTGGGCTTCCCCTCGGTGGGCAAATCCTCGCTTATCGCGCGCATGAGTGCCGCCCGACCTAAGATCGCCGACTATCCGTTTACCACGCTCGTGCCCAACCTGGGTATGGTGCGTGCCGGCGAGTACTCCTATGTCGTCGCCGACGTCCCCGGCCTCATTGAGGGTGCGAGTGAGGGCAAGGGGCTGGGCCATCAGTTCCTGCGCCACATCGAGCGCACGGCACTCATCATGCATGTCGTCGATATGACGGGTGGTTTTGAGGAGCGCGATCCGGTCGAGGACTATCGCATCATCAATCGCGAGCTCGAGCAGTATGGTGCCGAGCTTTCGGAGCGTCCGCAGATCGTTGTCGCCAACAAGTGCGATGCGCCGGGCACGGCTGACAAGATCGCCGACCTCAAACGCGCTGCGCTCGACGATGGACATATGTTTTTTGCCGTGTCTGCTGTGACGGGCGCCGGCCTCAACACGCTGATGCTTGCCGTGGGCGAGCAGGTGGCTAAGCTTCGCGCCGAGCTGGCGGTCTCCGATGAGCCGGTTGACCTGCGCGACGATGAGTGGGAGCGCCGTCGCCTGCAGCGTGAGAAGCGTTTCCGCATTGTTCAGGAAGAGCCCCATGCCTTCCGCGTGGTCGGTCGCGCCATCGAGCGCATGGTCATTCAGACCGACTGGGAAAACGAGGAAGCCGTCATCTACCTGCAGCACAAGTTTGCGCGCATGGGTGTTGACGACGCGCTCGAGAAGGCCGGCTGCCGTGCGGGCGACGAGGTACGCATTTGCCAGCGCGCCTTTGACTTTGAGGGCGCCGAGGCCTTCTCGGAGTACGAGGAGGATCTCGAGGACGCAGACGTTGAGGTTATTGACGTAGCCGATGCTGCGGACGATGGCGTTGAGATTGTCGATGCGGCAGAAGTCGCGGACGATGTCGAGACCCCGGAGGGCGAGTAAGTCATGTCGCTGCGCGGTGGAATTGGTCTGCCTGAGCTGCCTATCAAGGATGGGCAGGAGTTTCGGCTTGGCATTATGGGTGGCACCTTCGACCCGATACATTACGGGCACTTGGTTACCGCCGAGCAGGCGCGCGAGTCGCTCGACTTGGACGCCGTGCTCTTTATGCCGGCCGGCTCTCCCGCCTTTAAGCTCGACAAACCGGTGACGCCTGCCGAGGACCGTTATGCCATGACGGTTCTCGCCACCGCTGCGAATCCGGCTTTTTTGGCGAGCCGTTTCGAGATCGACCGTCCTGGCGTGACCTATACGGCCGATACGCTTCATGCCCTTCGCGACTTTTACCCGCCTCAGGCAAAGCTCTACTTTATTACGGGCGCCGACGCGATTATCGATATTGTGACCTGGCACAATGCTGATGAGATTGCCGAACTGGCAACCTTTATTGCTGCGACACGTCCCGGCTTTGACATCGATACGGCTCGCGCGCGAATCAAAGAGTCGGGCCTGCCGTTTGACGTGCGTTATATCCAGATTCCGGCGCTGGCGATCAGCTCGACCAACATTCGTAAGCGAGTTGCCCGTGGCATGAGCGTGCGCTATCTTACGAGCGAGTCCGTGCTCGGCTATATTCGCAAACGCGGGCTGTATACCGATTTGGGTCAAGAAGATTTTGAGTGATGGGGGTCTACGTTGTCGGTAGAGGATCAGTTTGAGGGTGATGAGCGCGAGCTGCTCAAGCGCATTCAAGAGCTGCTCGATGTGCGTATGAAGGATAAGCGCAAGCGCTACATGCATTCGCTGGGTGTTGCCGAGACTGCGCTTCATCTGGCCGAGGTGTATGGCGTCGACCGCTTTGATGCCGCCGCCGCCGGCCTGATTCACGACTGGGATAAGGTACTCTCCGACGACGAGCTGGTCACGCGCGCTCTGCATTATGGCATTAAGATTGCCGGCTCTCCGTCTGCCGCGACGCCGCTTTTACATGGTCCGGTTGCCGCCTATGAGCTTCCGCAGCTATTTCCCGAGCTATCGCCGGCCGTTTTCCAGGCTGTCGACCGTCACACCGTGGGCGCCTGCGACATGACGCCGCTCGATATGGTGGTCTTTGTGGCCGATGCCATCGAGCCCAACCGCCATGGTGATTATGCCCACGCGCTGCGCAAGATGGTGGGGGAGTCGACGCTTGACGAGTTGTTCTTCTCCTGTTTTGCGCAGGGTCTGGTCTACGTAATCCAGTCCGGGCGCTATCTTTATCCCACGGCTATTACGATTTACAACCATTACGCCCAGCTGCGCTAGCTCGGGCTGTCTAGAAAGAGGTATTCCATGGCCGACGAGACCATGACCGACGAGCAGATTCTTGAAGGTGTGGAGCATAAGAGCTTCGTTGCCACGTCCGACCGCACCGCTGCCTCGCTGTCCGCGAGCGGTGTTGCCGCCGAGGATGTCGCCCGCGCCGCCGCGCAGGCCGCCTACGACAAGAAGGGCGAGGACGTGCAAGTGCTCGATCTGACCGAGCTCTCCGACGTGTGCGACTACTTTGTGCTTGCCACCGGTACCAATAACCGTCAGGTCGATTCGATCGTCGACGAGATCGAGGAGAAGGTCGCCGAGGCTTGCGGTGAGCACCCGTTCTCCATCGAGGGCCGCGAGCAGAAGACCTGGATGCTCATGGACTACGGCTCGGTCGTCGTCCACGTCTTCACCCCCGAGGCACGCGACTTCTATCGTCTCGAGAAGCTCTGGGGCGACGCTCCCCAGCTCCCCCTCAACCTCCTCTAGGACCTTATTTGGGCCGGGGCTTCTCTAGAGCTTCCCTCTACCGTTCGCCGGGCAGTTGTGGTTTTCCGCACCTGCCCGGCTTTCTTTTTGCCCAAAGGCGGTTAATCGTTGAAGCGGGATTGGCGGCCGAAGGATAGGGCGGCGTCGCCGAATTTGTCTCGGACGGCGTCGATGGCGACGGAGAGGTCGCGGCGGTCGCTGGATTGGGCTCCGCGGTCATCAATCTCGCAGAACAGGTCAGTTTGGATACCGCCTTGGTGGTTGAAGTCGCTCATGCCGATACCCGCCAGACGCACGTGCATGCCTTCTTGCCAGATATTGTCGAGCAGCTCGAGCGCTACGGCCACAAAGATATTCTCGTCGTCGGTGGGGTGGGGCAAGCGGCGCTGTGCCGTGCGTCCGCTACCGTAAGAGTATTTGAGCTTGAGCGTTACGGTTCCGCCCGTCAGCCCTTGACGACGTAGGCGGCGCCCAACCGACTCGCCCAGCAGCGCAATCGCCGCCTCGATATCCCCACGCTCAGTCAAATCCTTCGCAAAGGTGCGCTCATTGCTCACCGATTTAACTTCACGTTCGTCATCCAGGCTGGTGACCTCGGATACTTCGAGCCCCAAAGCACGCTGACGCATGCGCTCGCCATTCACGCCAAAGATTGCAGCCAGGGTGGACTCTGGCGCGCGTGAAAGCTCGCCGAGCGTATAGATGCGCATGCGACGCAGTCGCTCCTCGGCCGAGCGCCCGATGCCGCTCATGGCAGATACCGGCAGCGCAGCCAAAAAGCGCTGCTCGGTTCCGGGGCGCACGATAGTCAGCCCAAACGGCTTGTCGCGCTCGCTTGCGATCTTTGCGACCGTCTTGTTGCAGCCCACGCCAATTGAGCACGTCACTCCCAGCGCTGCCACGCGGTCGCTTATGCGCCGCGCAACCAGCAGCGGGTCTTCGGGCGCGAACCGGCCCGGCGTAATATCGATAAAGGCCTCGTCGATGGACACACGCTCCACGCGCGGTGTCTCGTCGGCGAGAATCGCCATGACCTGTGCGCTCACCTCACGGTAGCGATCGAAGTGTCCGTGCGTCCAAATGGCCTGCGGACAGAGGCGCCGTGCCTCGGCCGAGGGCATGGCAGAGTGCACGCCAAAGCGACGTGCCTCGTATGAGCAGGTGGACACGACGCCGCGGGAATCGGCATCGCCGCCCACGATGAGTGGCTTGCCGCGCCACTCGGGATGATCGAGCATCTCCACGCTCGCAAAAAACGCATCGAGATCCATGAGGCCCACCGCCGGCCCCGTCCAGGGCGGCGGCGTGACGCCCGCAGCATCCTCATAACCGTATGTATGTTCGCGTCTTTTCATGGCATGAGTATACCGCGCAGCTCATGTGGGGTGCGTGGATGTGCTTGCAAATCGCGAATTCTTGTCTAAGATATGGATTTGCCTTCGACTACACCGAAGAAGTTGGTCTCACGGACTTCACCTGCCCGCGTCGATGGCGTATTATGTTCAACTGTTTGTTTGTAGTTGCAGCCTAAAGCTGCTTGGTTGGAGGAGTTTCCTTTGGCAGTCAAGATTCGCCTTGCTCGTCACGGCGCTAAGAAGCGTCCGTACTACCGTGTCGTCGTCGCCGATTCCCGCGCCCCGCGTGACGGTCGTATCATCGAGGAGGTTGGCCGCTACAACCCGATGACCGCCCCCAAGACCATCAACCTCGATCTCGAGAAGATCGCTGACTGGCAGTCCAAGGGCGCTCAGCTCACCGACGCTGTCGCTGCTCTGGTCAAGGCCGCCAACGAGGGCGAGAAGACCGAGACCGTCGTCAAGAAGTCCAAGAAGCAGCTCGCCAAAGAGGCCGAGGCCGCTAAGGCTGCCGCTGAGGCCGCTGAGGGCGCCGAGGAGTAAATCGTGCCTGAGGTTGACGCTGCACAGCTCGAGGGTGAGGCAATGCTCTCAGATCGCATCGCCGATCTCGTCGAATATCTCGTTGTTCAGATCGTCGACGACCCGGATTCCGTGAGCCTTGAGGTCATCGACGGTGACGACGCCTCCACGATTGAGGTTTCGGTTGCCGAGGATGACGTCGCTAAGGTCATCGGCCGTCGTGGCCGTACCATCAAGGCCATTCGCACGCTCGCCCGTGCACTGGCCGCTCGCCTCGACACTGCTGTCGAGGTAGAGGTTCTGGGCTAGGACCTTGAGGTCCCAGTACAAAAACATCGCCCGTGTGGTCAAGCCGCACGGAAGGAAGGGGGAGGTCCTCGCGCAGCCGCTGCGGGGGCTTCCTTCTGTATTAGAGCCGGGTATGCGCGTCGCCCTGACGCCGCCGGCGCTCAAGCGCGACCGTTTTTGCACGGTCGTATCCGTCACCGATACGGGCGATGGCGATCTGGTCTCGTTTGAGGGCATTGACGACTTGACGGCCGCCGAGGGCATCACGGGATGCTACGTGCTGGCAAATCGTGACGATTTTGAGCTCGATTCGCTCGACGCTGCCTATACCGACCTGATGGGTCGCGAGGTGGTCGACGAGCGCTTCGGTTTGCTCGGTACGATCGTCGAGATCATGTCGACGCCCGCCAACGATGTTTGGGTTGTCGAGGGTGGTCGGTACGGCGAGGTGCTGATTCCCGTGATCGAGCAGGTTGTGCTCGATCTTCCCGATCAGGGGACAATTTCCGTCCGCGTTATGGACGGTTTGATCGATATGGACAAGTAGGGAGGATAACATGCTGATCGAGACCCTTTCGGTCTTTCCCGAGATGTTTGAGCCCGTCATGTCCACATCGATCTTGGGCCGCGCCCGCAAGGCCGGCCTTTTTGATTTTAAGGCCTATAACCTGCGTGACTGGACGCACGACCGCCATCGTACCGTCGATGACGAGCCGTACGGCGGCGGGCAGGGCATGCTCATGAAGGTCGAGCCTATCGCAGAGGCCATCGAGGCTATTAGCTCCGAGGGTCCCAAGCCCACTGTGGTGTTCTTTACCCCCTGTGGCGAGCCTTTTACGCAGCATGTGGCCGAGCGCCTGCTCAAAAGTGAGCGCCTGCTGTTTGTGTGTAGTCGCTACGAGGGCGTCGACGAACGTGCATATGCGTATGCCGACGAGCGTCTGTCGATCGGCGACTATGTGCTTACGGGTGGCGAACTTCCCGCTATGGTCGTTGCCGATGCTGTCGTACGCCTGATTCCCGGCGCCCTGGGCGACGAGATGAGCAATGTGGACGAGTCGTTCTCGACCGCCGAGGACGGAGGCCTGCTCGAGTACGCGCAGTACACCCGCCCCGCCGAGTTCAACGGCGAGGGCGTGCCGCCGGTGCTCGTGAGCGGCGACCACGCCAAGGTTGACGCCTGGCGCCGTAAGAATGCCATCGAGCGCACCTGCCGCTGGCGTCCCGACCTGATCGAGACGGCGCGGCTTACGCCCGAGGAGCGCGCATACGCGCAAGAGATCCTGGACGCATCGTATTCGAAGAGCGAGGAGTGAGAATGGTTCCTTCGCAGCATTCCGTGCTAAAGGGTGCGTTTGAGTGGATCGCGGTCGTCGCCATCGCACTGGTCGCCACCTTCTTGATTCGCTCGTTTGTGGTCGAACCCTTTGTGGTGCCCACCGGCTCCATGGAGTCCACGATCGAGATCGGCGACCAGATCCTGGCGCAAAAGGTGAGCCTTGAGCTCGGCCGCCCCGTCAGCCAAGGCGATATTGTGGTGTTCCACAACCCAGATGGCACCTCCGAGCATGATGTTCTCGTCAAGCGTGTTATTGCCACGGCCGGCCAGACGGTCGACCTTCAGGACGGCAAGGTGGTCGTTGACGGCCAAGCGCTCGACGAGGGCTATACGACCGGCATGAGCTGGCCGCTTTCGGTCCAAGCTCCCGGCGCTCAGGTAAGCTATCCCTACACCGTTCCCGACGGGTGCGTGTGGGTGATGGGCGACAACCGCGAAAACTCTGCCGACTCGCGCTACTTTGGTCCCGTTGATCGCTCTGATTTGATCGCCGTGGCGCTTGTGCGCTACTGGCCGCTCAACCGCATCGGCACTATCGACTAAAAACCGCTATAGTACAGAACCTAACCGTGTAATCGTTTCGACGAGGGGATATTAGAGGCATGAACGCTTCATCGCTTTCCTTCCAAGACATCATCCTGCGCCTCCAGCAGTACTGGGGCGAGCAGGGCTGCGTCATTATGCAGCCCTATGACTCCGAGGTCGGTGCCGGTACCTTCCACACCGCGACCACGTTGCGCTCGCTCGGTCCTGCCGAGTGGCGCACCTGCTACGCTCAGCCTTGCCGCCGTCCCGCCGACGGCCGCTACGGCGAGAATCCCAACCGCATGCAGCACTACTATCAGTTCCAGGTGCTCATCAAGCCGTCGCCGGTCAACGCCCAGGAGCTCTACCTGGGGTCTCTTGCCGCTATCGGTCTGGACCCCAACGACCATGACGTTCGTTTTGTCGAGGACGACTGGGAGAGCCCGACGCTGGGCGCCTGGGGCCTTGGCTGGGAGGTCTGGCTCAACGGCATGGAGGTCACGCAGTTTACGTACTTCCAGCAGGTGGGCGGCATCGAGGTCGACCCTGTGCCCGTCGAGATTACCTATGGTCTGGAGCGCATCGCCATGTACGCTCAGGGCGTCAACTCCGTCTACGACCTGGTGTGGAGCTATCTGCCCGATGGCACGCCGATGACCTATGGCGACGTGTTCCTGGAGAACGAGCGCGAGTTTAGCGCCTACAACTTTGAGGTCGCCAACGTCGAGATGATGCGTCAGAAGTTTGACGACTACGAGGCCGAGTGCCACTCCTGCCTTGAGCGCAAGCTGCCGCTGCCCGCTTACGACTGCGTCATGAAGTGCAGCCATGCCTTCAACCTGCTCGATGCTCGCGGTGCGCTGTCCGCGGTCGAGCGTGCTAACTACATCCTGCGCGTCCGCGCCGTCGCCAAGGCGTGCTGCGAGGCCTATATGGCCGAGGTCGCTGGAGTCAACGAGAATGCCGACCAGGAAGGCGAGGTGGCGTAAGCCATGGCAGACGCTAAGGATTTCCTGTTTGAGATCGGTACGGAGGAAATGCCCTCTGCACCGCTGAACAATGCCGTCAAGCAGCTTGGCACCATGATTGCCAAGGGTCTCGACGAGGCCGGCCTGGCCCACGGCGAGGTCCGCGTGATCTCGAGCCCGCGTCGTCTGGCTGCGCTCGTGGCCGACGTCGCCACCGCGACCGATGAGGTTCACGAGGTCAAGCGTGGTCCCGCGGCAAACATTGCCTTTGATGCCGACGGCAATGCCACCAAGGCCGCCCAGGGCTTCGCTCGCAAGTGCGGTGTGGCTGCCGAGGACCTGGTCCGTCGCGAGGACACTGACGGTCGCGAGTATGTGTTCGCCGAGAAGAACATTCCCTCCGCACCGGCTACGCCGATTCTGACCGCTCTGTGCGAGAAGACCATCGCCGGCCTGCAGTGGCCCAACTACCGCAGCCAGCGTTGGGGTCACGAGCATGCGACCTTTGTTCGTCCGGTCCGCTGGATCTGCTGCCTTTTGGGCGAGGATGTTGTGCCCGTGTCGTTTGCCGACGTGACGAGTGGCAACACCACGCGTGGTCATCGCGTTCTGGGCCCCGGTGACCATACGGTCGCCAGCCCCGCCGTCTACGAGCAGGTGCTCGAGGACGCCGGTGTGCTTTCTGCCGAGCGTCGTCGTGAGGCCATCCTCGCCGGTATCGCCGAGGTCGAGGCTGCCCGTCCCGGCTGCCATGTCGATACGCCCAAGAAGGTCTTCGAGGAGGTCATTAACCTCTGCGAGTGGCCGACGGTGCTTGTCGGTACCTTCGATGAGGAGTTTCTCAAGGTCCCGCACGAGATTATCTGCGAGTCCATGCTCACCAACCAGCGCTACTTCCCGATCTATGACGGCGAGGGCAAGCTCACGCGTGAGTTCGTGGTCGTCTCCAACAGCAAGCCCGAGAACGCCGAGCGCGTGATCGACGGCAACGAGCGCGTCGTGCGTGCCCGTCTGGACGATGCCAAGTTCTTCTACGAGGAGGACCTGAAGATTTCCCTCGACGAGTTCCGTGAGCGTCTGGCCAAGGTCGCCTTCCAGGAGAAGCTCGGTAGCGTGCTCGCCAAGTCCGAGCGTATTGAGCAGCTCGCGCTCGCCATCGCCCGCGAGGCCCATCTGGGCGCCCACCTTGCCGCCGATGCCGCTCGCGCCGCTCACCTGTGCAAGGCCGACCTTGTATCCAACGCCGTCGTTGAGTTCACGAGCCAGCAGGGCGTTATGGGCGGTTATTACGCTTCCGCGATGGGGGAGAACGCCGAGGTCGCCCACGCCATTCGCGATCACTATCGTCCCCGCTTTGCCGGCGATGAGCTGCCCGAGGGCACCGCTGGCTGCATCGTGGCCTGTGCCGACAAGCTCGATACCATTGCGGGTATCTTTGCCATCGGCGAGCCCCCGACCGGCTCGTCCGACCCGTACGCGCTGCGTCGCGCCGCCATCGGCATCATCAACATCCTGCGCGACCGTCTGCCGATCGACCCCACGTCGCTCATCGACTTTGCGCTCGAGCTCTATAGCGAGCAGGGCATTGAGTTCGACGCCGCCGAGGTCGCCCAGCAGGTTCGTGACTTCTTCCACGGCCGTCTGGTGAGCATGGCCCGCGACGAGAAGATTCCGGCCGACACCGTTGCCGCCGTCTCCGCGGTGCACATCATTGCCCCGTCGCTCTTCTTCGCCCGCTGCGCCGCCCTCGATGAGGCCCGCAAGAACGACGCCGAGACCTTCGACAACCTGGCAACCGCCTACGCCCGCGCGGCGCACATCTCCAAGCCCGAGCTGGGCGCGGAGTACGATCGCGCCCTGATGGGCGAGGTCGAGCTTGCGCTTGCCGATGCCTCCGAGGCCGCTCAGACCGCCGTCGACGCCGCTCTCGCCGCCGAGGATTATCCTGCCGCGTTTGCCGCTCTGGCCGCCCTGCGCGCGCCCATCGACCGTTTCTTCGACGAGGTTATGGTCATGGACAAGGACGAGCAGCTCCGCGATAATCGCCTTAAGCTGCTCAACCGCTTCGAGGCCGTTTTCTCCGGCATCGCCAACATCGGTGAGCTTGCCCGCAAAAAGTAAGCCAGCCTGCGCGTAAGCGCAAAAGGAGCCCCGCATGGATTGCCCGGTCACCGCTCGTCCCACCGTTATCGTTATCTCCGACTCGCTCGGTGATACCGCTTGTGAGGTGGTGCTTGCGGCGTCCGGGCAATTTGATGAAGGGGCTTTTCGTCTCTTGCGCCTGCCCAAGGTGAACTCGGTGGAGCAGGTCAAGTCGTTTGTGGGTCCGCGCGTCGATGCGGACCATCGTGATATTGCCGTGTTCCACACCATTGTCGATCCGGCGCTTCGCGCCCGCGTACTCGATTACCTGGGCATGCTTCATATCCGTTCGGTCGACCTGATCGGTCCGACACTTGCCGTGCTGTCATCGCTCATCGGTGTGCCGCCCAAGGGCGTCGCGGGCGTGATTCACAGGACCGATGACCGCTATTTCCATCGCATCGAGGCCATGGAGTATTTCGTTGAGCACGATGATGGGCGCGGCTGCGACGACCTTTCGGGGGCAGATATCGTGCTGCTGGGCGTATCGCGCACGTCCAAGACGCCGCTGTCGATGTATTTGGCCTATCAGGGTTACAAGGTTGCCAATGTTCCGTTGGCCCATGGCATGGAGCCGCCCAAGTCGATTTACGAGGTCGATCCGTTGCGGTTGTTCGGCTTGATTTCGACCGTCGATGTGATTTCCGAGATTCGCGATAGCCGCCTGGGCGACGACTATGCCCGTGCCGTTGCTGGCTCCTATGCCGAGCCCGAGAGTGTGTGCAGCGAGCTCGAGGAGGCTCGTGCCCTCATGAAGCGCCTGGGCTGCTTTGTGGTGCGCACCGATGGCAAGGCGATCGAGGAGAGCGCCTCTGAGATCATCGCTCACCTCGAAGAGATTCAAGAGGCAAGAGCCAACCGTGCCGCCCGCCGCGCTCAATAGAAGTAGCTAATTTGGGACGGGGCTTTTTTAGCTACTCCGGCTGAGGCCGAGAGCTTTTTGGCCGATTGCCGACGGGGTAGCTAAAAAGCCCCGTCCCAAATTAGCTACTTATGGTAAAGCGCTTTAGCAGTTTCTACCGCTTTTTACCTGCAATTACACTATAGTGGTATCTTCATAAGGTAACCACCTTTACCTACCGTTTACCGCTAGTTTTAGCACGTTTACCAAACCGCGTATCCTCTGCTTAAGCCCGTTCAAATCCCGCCGTATAGTTCCCTCACGGCCCGCATCCGGCGGGTCGATTCGTCACCACGGTCGCGCGCGAGAGCGCATGGAAGGGGAAGTATCGTGAGCGATTGCAAGAGGGTTTACCGTTTTGGAACCAATGCCCAGGGCACTTGTGTCACTGAGGGCGACAAGTCCATGAACTTCGTGCTTGGCGGCAAAGGCGCTAACCTTGCCGAGATGAGCCGTATCGGCCTGCCGGTTCCCGGTGGTTTTACCATTACCTGCCAGACCTGTGTTGAGTACTCCGGCGCCGGAAACGTCTGGCCCGAAGGCGCACTCGACGAGATCGTTGCCGCCGAGGTAGACCTCCAGGCCCGCTGCGGCAAGAAGCTCGGCGACGCCTCCGACCCGCTGCTCGTCTCAGTGCGCTCGGGCGCTCCGTTCTCCATGCCCGGCATGATGGACACGGTCCTCAACCTGGGCCTCAACGACGACTCCGTTCAGGGCCTTATCGCCCAGACGCAGAACCCGCGCTTTGCCTGGGACAGCTATCGTCGCTTTATCCAGATGTTCTCCAACGTCGTCATGGGTGTCGATGCCGACTTGTTCGAGAATGCCTTGACCCAGGCCCGCCTGGTCGCCGGCGTTCGCGTCGACTCCGAGCTTTCGGCTGAGGACCTGCAGGAGCTCGTCGAGAGTTTCAAGGGCATTTTCTCCGACAACGTCGAGGCCGCCCTGTATCCCGAGCTCGAAGTCACCGACGACAAGCCCGTCTTCCCGCACGATCCGGAGCTTCAGCTGCGCCTTGCTATCCAGGCCGTCTTTGGCAGCTGGATGAACGAGCGCGCCTGCATCTACCGCAAGCAGCACGGCATTTCCGATGACCTTGGCACCGCCGTCAACGTCCAGGCCATGGCCTTTGGCAATAAGGGCGAGACCTCGGCGACCGGCGTCGCCTTTACGCGCAACCCGGCCGACGGCACCAAGGAGTTCTACGGTGACTTTCTGGTCAACGCCCAGGGCGAGGACGTCGTCGCCGGCATCCGCAACACCGAGCCCATCGCCGACCTCAAGACCACTCCGGGCCTCGAGTCCGCAGGTGAGGAGCTTGAGCGTGTCTTCCTGACGCTTGAGGATCACTACCGCGACATGTGCGACATCGAGTTCACCATCGAGCAGGGTAAGCTGTGGATGCTCCAGACCCGCGTGGGCAAGCGTACCGCAACCGCCGCTCTACGCATCGCTATCGAGATGGTCGAGGAGGACCTCATCACCCGTGAGGAGGCCGTGAGCCGCATCGACCCCGCGCAGCTCGACCAGCTCCTGCACCCGCAGTTCGACTCCTCCAAGAAGTACGAGGCGCTCGCATGCGGCCTTAACGCCAGTCCCGGTGCCGCCGTGGGCGAGGTCGTGTTCTCGAGCGATGACGCCGTCGCGCGTTCCGCCGAGGGCCATAAGGTCATTCTGGTCCGCTGGGAGACCAATCCCGACGATCTGAAGGGTATGGTCGCCGCCGAGGGTATCTTGACGAGCCATGGTGGCAAGACGAGCCACGCCGCCGTTATCGCCCGTGGCATGGGTACCCCCTGCGTCTGCGGTGTCGAGCGTTTCCACATCGACGCGGCCGAGAAGGTCGTGCGTATCGAGGGCAGCGATCGCGTGCTGCGCGAGGGCGACATTATCTCCATCGACGGCACTCAGGGCATCGTCGTCGATGGCGCTGTCGATTTGGTCTCCGCTGAGCTCACCGGCGACCTGGACACCATCCTGTCCTGGGCCGACGAGATCCGTCTGGACGAGACCGACGGTCACGCCAACCACGTGCGCGTCAACGCCGACAACCCCGAGGATGCCGAGCTCGCGCTCGAGTTTGGCGCCGAGGCCATCGGTCTGTGCCGTACCGAGCACATGTTCCTGGGCGATCGCAAGAACATTATCCAGAGCTTCATCCTGTCCGACGACGAGGCGGTGAAGCAGCAGGCCCTGGCCGATCTGCTCAAGGTCCAGACTGAGGACTTCTTGGCGATGTTCAAGACCATGTCCGGTCGCGATGTGGTCGTTCGCCTACTCGATCCGCCGCTGCATGAGTTCCTGGATAATCCTCGCGAGCTCGAGGTCGCCATCACCAAGAAGGAGGCCGCCGGCGCCAGCGAGGAAGAGCTCGCCGCCCTGCGAGCCTGCCTGCGTCGCATCGACGGCATGGTCGAGTCCAACCCGATGCTCGGCCTGCGGGGCGTGCGTCTGTCCGTCGTCTTCGGTGACCTGCCGCTCATGCAGGTCCGTGCCGTGGCAACGGCTGCCGCCCGCCTTATCAAGGAAGGCGTCGACCCGCGTCCCGAGATTATGGTCCCGCTCGTTTCCATTACGGCCGAGCACGTTCAGACTCGCGAGGTCATCGAGCGCGTGATCGCCGAGGTTTCCGCCGAGGAGGGCGTCGAGCTCAACATTCCCGTGGGCACGATGCTCGAGCTGCCTCGCGCCTGCATGGTCGCCGACGAGATCGCCCAGCACGCCGATTTCTTCTGCTTTGGCACCAACGACCTCACCCAGACGACGTTCGGTTTCTCGCGTGACGATGCCGAGGCCAAGTTCATTCCGCTGTACATGCACAAGAAAATCTTGAAGGACAACCCCTTCGAGACCATCGACTCGGCGGTGCTGGAGCTCGTGCGCATGGCCGTCGAGAAGGGTCGCGCCACTAACCCCGACATGCACTTTGGCGTGTGCGGCGAGCACGGCGGCGACCCCAAGTCCATCAAGGCCCTGTTTAACGTGGCCGACGTGGACTATGTGTCCTGCTCGCCCTATCGCGTACCCCTCGCGCGCCTGGCTGCCGCTCAGGCCAAGCTCGAGGCGAAGCGCTCCGCGTAACGTTTTGGATTTAGACGCCTAGCGTAGCCCCCTTCATACCGCCCGTCTCATTCGTGAGGCGGGCGGTTGTCATGTGCGGGTTTTGTCTTTTTGTCTGCAAAAAAAAATGTTCTTGCAGCAGAAACCCGCGCGTGTATACTCGAATACGTTTGTTCAACTACGTGCCGGCCAAGGTGGTACGGCACCTCTAGAAGAGTAAGGAATTGCACATGGATTACATCCGCGCAATCGAGCGTCAGCAGATCCGCGAGGACATCCCGCAGGTCCGCGTTGCCGACAACGTCAAGGTCCACTACCGCATTAAGGAAGGCGACCGCGAGCGCATCCAGGTTTTCCAGGGTGACGTCATCCGCATGGCCGGCGCCGGTGCCCGTGAGACCTTCACCGTCCGCAAGATTTCCTTCGGTGTCGGTGTTGAGCGTACCTTCCCGCTTCACAGCCCCAAGATCGCCAAGCTCGAGGTCGTCCGTCATGGTCGCGTCCGTCGCGCCAAGCTGTACTACCTCCGCGACAAGGTGGGCAAGGCTGCTCGCATCCCCGAGAAGCGCTAAGAAGATCGCAGCGTCTGTCCACTCGTTTGGACAAAAGGGTCACCTTCGGGTGGCCCTTCTTTTTATCTGATTTGCATGCAAGGAGGCCCCGATATGGCCAACATGACGAGCTCGGTTTCGGCATCGCAGGTTGCCGGCGAGCTGGCGAGCGCCACGTTTGAGGAGATCCCCGCCCTCGTGGAGCATTATCGTGAGGATCCGCGCCAGCAAGTGATCAAGGCTTGCGAGCGCGCTCTTAAGCGCCATGCCAAGGAACTTGCCGAGCGCGAGCGCGTCAACGGCATGTACGAGCTAATGCACGAGCTCGGTGGGGATGGCGTGGTCGTGGGCGTCGACGAGGTGGGTCGCGGCTCGGTGGCCGGTCCTTTGACGGTGTGCGCCGTGTGCCTTCCCATGGAGCCGCGCGTCTGGGGCATCAACGATTCCAAAAAGCTCACGCCGGCGCGCCGCGAGCTGCTCTCGGTGAAGATTGCCGAGGTCGCGACGGCGATTGGTTTTTGCCATATCGCGCCTGCGGATATCGATGATATGGGCATGGCCTGCGCCATCCGCGCTGCCGTCGCGGGCGCCGTGGCCGATACGGGGCTCGAGCCCGACTGCGTGCTTATGGACGGCAACCCCTTGGGCGCCGTTCCCAACGAGCGCGACGTGGTGAAGGGCGATGCCAAAATCGCCTGTATCGCCGCGGCGTCCATCATGGCCAAGGTCACGCGTGACGAGATGATGGTCGAGTACGACGCCGAGTACCCCGAGTATCATTTTGCCGAGTCGAAGGGCTACGCAAGCCCCGAGCACATCGAGGCGATTCGCAAACATGGACTTTGTCCGCTGCATCGTGTGAGCTTTTGCGGAAACTTTCTGCAGACTGAGCGCCTTTTCTAGGTCAATTGTGGAGACAGGGACCTCTGGCGTTTTATAAACCTGCTGGTAGCGGGCCGTGTGCAACGTGATTGTTGCCTACGGCCCGTTTTTTGTCGGCATTTGGTCAGCTTTTGGTTTGCTTCCGGTACTTACCCGCATGAAAGGTGCCCTCATCATCGGGGCAATGCAGTGTGCGGGAAAGGAGACCCCATGTGTGCCGCAAGCAAAAAGAGCAAGACGCAGCAACTCAAGGAGCGCTGGGAAGACGGCGAGCTCGACTGCGGGGCGATTACGCCCGAGTTTATCAAGGGGCTCAGTCCCCGCGAGCTCGGCATGCTGGGCGAGCTGATCACCATCGATTACTTTAATGAGCGTGGATACACCTTGTTGGAGCAGGGCTATCGTTGCATTGAGGGCGAAGCCGATCTGGTGCTGCTCGATGAGCTCGACGATGTCGTGGTGATGGCCGAGGTCAAGACGAGACGCGTCGCCCTGGATTGCGCCACGCGGGTTTTTCCCGAGGAGGCCGTGGACGCCCAAAAGCAGCGTCGGTATCGCCGTATCGCAAGTTGCTATCTCATGGAGCACTATCCTCTCAGGTCGATTCGCTTCGATGCCGTGGGCGTCACCATCCGCGGCGGGCATATCGCCGAGATCGAGCACCAGTACAATGCGTTCGATTGGCAGGTGTCGTGATGGCGTTCGAGACCTTTGCCGTGCACGCGGCCTGTATCCGCGGCGTCGAGGCAATTCCCGTCACCGTCGAGGTCTCGCTTGCCGGTGGCGTTCCGGGTATCCAGATGCTCGGCATTCCGAGTATGGAGGTGATGGAGTCGCGCGGGCGTATCCGGTGCGCCATGCGCTCGGCCGGCTTCGAGATTCCTCGGTCTGGCATTACCGTCAACCTGGCACCCGGCGATATCCGTAAAACTGGCAGCGGTTTTGACCTGCCGATTGCCATCGCGGTTCTGGCGGCCGATGGGCAGATTCCCCGTGACAACCTCGATTGCTGCCTTATCGCAGGTGAGCTTGGTCTGGACGGCACGGTGCTGCCCGTCAAGGGCGAGGTGGCGTTTCAGCTGTTGGCGCGCGATATGGGGCTTTCCTTTATCGCCGGCAGGTCCGATCAGCACGTGCCGCTTGCGGGCGTTGACTGTGGGTTTATCGACCACCTATCTCAGCTTGCCCATGGCATGGGGGACGCTGCACGGCATTACCTGGATTCTGAAGTGCTCGAGGCGACTTTTGAGCCCGAGCTCGATTATGCCGACGTGCTGGGACAGGAGGTCGCCAAACGTGGCATGGCGCTTGCGGCCGCCGGTGAGCTTGGCTTGCTTATGATCGGGTCTCCGGGATCGGGCAAGACCATGCTTGCGCGCCGCATGACGGGCATTTTGCCCGAGCTTTCTCTCGAGGATCAGCAAGAGGCGCTGTGCATCCATTCGGTCTTGGGCGAGAACATCGATGGCCTGCTTGCGGGGCATCGCCCCTTCCGCAGCCCACATCACAGCATTTCGACCGCGGGACTCATCGGCGGCGGGCGTCCGGTGCATCCGGGCGAAATTAGCCTGGCTCATGGCGGCGTGCTCTTTTTGGACGAGCTTGCCGAGTTTCCTACCGGCGTGCTTCAGACGCTGCGTCAGCCCATCGAACGCGGCTACGTCAGGATCGTGCGCGTTGACGGGGCCTTTACGTTCCCGTCGCGCTTTCAGCTGCTGGCTGCGAGCAATCCCTGCCCCTGCGGGTTTTTGGGCGATCGCGAAGTGCCGTGTCGCTGTTCCGCGTCGATGGTCGAGCGCTACCGGGGCAAGTTGCGCGGTCCTTTGGCTGATCGTATCGACATGATGATCGATGTGACCCGCCCCGATCCTCAGGTGATCATTGAGGGCGCGGAGGGTATGTCTTCGGCTGAGCTGCGCGATTACGTCGTGCGTGGGCGCGCCTTTCGCGCCTGGCGTGAATCCCGTATGGACGATGCGGACACCGAGGCCGAGGAAGACGAGTCGCGGTCCATTGACGGCGTCGTTTCGACCTTTGGTCTTGATGAGGCTGCCGAGAAATGCGTGCTCGGCCTGTCGAAGCGCACGCATCTCACGGGTCGCGGCATCGTACGCCTGGTACGCATTGCACGCACGATCGCCGATGTCGCCGAAAGCGAACGGGTGACGCAGGATCACGTGCTCGAGGCGGCGATGTATCAGGGAAGGAGGGACCAATGATGGCCGAGGGGACCTTCGAGCTGCATCCAGGTGATGCGTTGTATCCCGAGACCGTATTGGAGCTTTCTGATGTACCCCAGACGCTCTATGTGCGCGGCAACCCCGAGGTGCTTTCGACGCCCGCGCTCTCCATCATCGGTGCACGCAAGGCATCGCCGTACGGTCTTGCCGTGGCAGAACTTGCGGCCAAGGTGGCGGTTGAGGCGGGAGTGACGGTGGTCTCGGGCGGTGCGGTCGGCTGCGACCAGGCGTCGGGTTGGGCTGCGGTCAACGCCGGGGGCAAACACGTCGTGGTACTGGGGACCGGCGCCGATGTTGTCTATCCGCGCTCGAGCGCCGGTCTCATCGCACGCACGCTCGATACGGGCGGCGCGGTCGTTTCGATTTCGCCGTGGGGTATGGGACCGCGTAAGTTCGCCTTTCCGCGGCGCAATCGCGTAATCGCCGCCTTGTCGCAGGCACTCTTTGTTTCCGAGGCGGGCATGCCCTCGGGTACGTTTTCTACCGCTGAGGCCGCCATGGACCTGGGACGAGAACTGCTTGCAGTGCCGGGCTCCATTCTTTCGCCCGAGTCGCGCGGGACCAACTATCTCATCGCTAACGGAGCCTGCTGCATCATCGACGAGGAATCAATCGAGATGGCTATCTCGCGCATCTACGGCACGCTGCGTTACTCGCGCCCCGATGCACCTGGCATCGCCGATCTGGACCCCGCGCAGCAGGCCGTGATGCACGCGCTTATCGCCTCGCCGCTCAAGGTCGACGACATTGCCGCGCTCGTCTCGCTTGATGCTGTCGGCGTGCTCAAGCTCTTGGGCTCGCTCGAGCTCGAGGGTCTTATCGAGCGCATGATGGATGGAAGGTATGCGCCCTCAAAGTTTGCGCTTCACGCCCAGACGCCCTTCGGTCACAATGGAAAGAGTGTCAATTAGAAAGGTGTTTGCAGATGCAGTTCGATCAGGTGACGGTTATCGGTGGCGGTCTGGCGGGTTCGGAATGTGCGATCCAGCTGGCAGATCGCGGGTTTGCCGTAAAGCTGTGCGAGATGCGCCCCCAGGTGAGCTCTCCTGCCCACCATACCGATCACTTGGCCGAGCTCGTCTGCTCAAATTCGTTTAAGTCAACCCGTCCGGATTCCGCTGCTGGCCTACTAAAGGCTGAGCTCGAGCGCATGGGTTCGGTACTGCTCGATTGCGCCCATCGTGCGGCCGTTCCCGCTGGCGGTGCCCTGGCGGTCGACCGCGTTAAGTTTTCCGAGCTTGTCGAGGCCGAGGTTGCCGCCCGGCCCAATATCGAGGTCGTGCACGGCGAGGTCACGCAGATTCCCGAGGGCCACGTGGTCATTGCCGCAGGGCCCTTGTGCTCGCCGGCGCTGAGCGAAGAGGTCATGAAGCTCGTCGGCGGTGATGCCCTGGCGTTTTTTGATGCCGCCGCGCCGATCGTCGATGCCTCCACGCTCGATATGGACGTGCTGTTTTCGCAGTCGCGCTACGAGGAGCAGGGGAGCGGTGACTATCTCAACGCTCCGCTCAACAAGGAGGAGTACGAGGCCTTTATCGAGGCACTCACCACCGCCGACCGCGTGGTGCTCAAGGACTTTGAGGGCGGCGACCTCTTCCAGGCCTGTCAGCCCGCCGAGGAGGTCGCCCGTACCGGCAAGGATGCCATTCGCTTTGGCGCCATGAAGCCCGTCGGCCTCACCGACCCGCGTACCGGACGTCGCCCCTGGGCGGCGATTCAGCTGCGAGCCGAGAACAAGGAAAAGACCGCCTATAACCTGGTGGGCTTCCAGACGAATTTGACTTTTGGCGAGCAGAAGCGTGTCTTCCACATGGTTCCCGGTCTGGAAAATGCCGAGTTCTTCCGTTATGGCGTCATGCACCGCAATACCTTTGTCGATGCGCCGCACGTTCTTGACGGCACCTTTGCCGTGCCCGGTACGAGCGTGCGTCTTGCCGGTCAGATCACCGGCACCGAAGGCTATATGGAGGCCGTGGCGACCGGTCTGCTCGCTGCAATCAACACCTATGCCGAGGCAATCGAGGCGGAGCCTGTTGAGTTACCGCGAGTGGGCGCCCTGGGTGCGCTCGTGGGCTATGCGACCGATCCGGCAACCGTGGGCTATCAGCCCATGCACGTTAACTTTGGCTTGGTGCCGCCGCTCGAGGACGGCAAGCGCCGCAGCAAGCGCGACCGCTACCAGGCTTATGCGGATCGCGCCCTCGAGGCCCTCGATGCCTACTTGGCCACTCGTTCCGACTTGTTTGGAGGCGACCGGTCATAGCCTTTGACCTGTACGATACCGTCGACTCGTTTATCGCCTACATCGCACGTGTCGAGGGGCTCTCTCCCAATACGGTGACTGCCTATGGATCGCGGTTGGAGCGCTTTGCTGCCTGGTGCGAGCGTGCGGGTGTCGATGCGCGTATGGCCGACGTGCGTACCGTCCGCGCGTATTTGGCCGAGCTTTCGCGCGAGCAGGTGGCACCTCGCACTCTTGCGGCACATTTGTCGGCTATTCGGTCGCTCTATCGATGGATGGCTGCCGAGGGGTTTGTCGAGGGTGATGCGGTCTCGGCGATCGCGTCGCCCAAGCTGCCGCGCGACCTGCCCGGTGTCCTTACGACTCAGCAGGTCGAGGCGCTGCTCAAGACGCCTGATACCTCGACTCCCGCGGGACTGCGCGATGCGGCGATGCTCGAGTTGCTCTATGCCTCGGGTGCCCGCATCTCGGAGCTTGCTGCGCTTAACGTGGAATCCATCGCTTGGTCGGAGCGCGTGGTTCGCCTTTGGGGCAAAGGCAGCAAGGAGCGCATCGTGCCTCTGTACCGCCGGGCGCTCGAGGCGGCTCGATGCTATGTCGAGCAGGGGAGACCGGAGCTGCTCGTCCAGGCAAAGCATCGCGACGCCGCAGCCGGTCTGCATCCGCTGTTTATTTCTGCGCGTGGCAATCGCATGAGTGCCGCTATGCTCAGACGACGGTTCCATATGCTGGCGAATCTCGCCGGCATTCCGGCCGACATCGCGCCGCATGCGATGCGCCACACCTTTGCGACCGATCTGCTCGAGGGCGGCGCGGACCTGCGTTCGGTTCAAGAGCTGCTGGGACATGCGAGCTTGTCCACGACGCAGATCTACACGCATCTCACGCCCGACCGGCTTAAGCGTGCCGTTGCTCAAGCTCATCCCCGTGGCGAATAGCCTTTCGCGGTCCCCGTGGGTCGATGCACATTCAGGTGTGTGGTTTTGATTGCGGGTTGGCAGGAAGAGGCAATCCTGCTATCATTCATCGGGTTGCTTCACGGCAACAGGTTTTTATCACGCACGCGCGGCTACTTCATACCGTGGTGCCCGGGCTTTGGTAGCACATGTCCGGGTTGGTTTTGGAGGATGACCCCGCGCGGAGGCAAACCACAGGAGGTTTAACATGGCTACCAAGATTAATATCCGCACCCTGCTCGAGGCCGGCTGCCACTTCGGTCACCAGACCCGTCGCTGGAACCCCAAGATGAAGCCGTTCATCTTCGGTGAGCGCAACGGCATCTACATCCTCGACCTCAAGCAGACCATCCTCGACGCCGACCAGGCCTACACCTTCGTCAAGAACGTCGCCAAGGGCGGCAACGTGCTGTTCGTCGGCACCAAGAAGCAGGCTCAGGAGGCCGTCAAGAACGCCGCTGAGCGCGCCAACATGCCTTACATCAACCAGCGCTGGCTCGGCGGCATGCTGACCAACTTCGTCACCATCCGCTCCCGCATCAACCGCATGGAGGAGCTCGAGGCCATGGTCGAGGACGGCCGTATGGCTGTTCTGCCCAAGAAAGAGCAGGCTGTTCTGGGCAAGGAGCTCACCAAGCTCCAGACCAACCTCGGTGGCGCCCGCGACATGAAGGGTCTGCCCCAGGCTCTCTTCGTCATCGACACCAAGCGCGAGGAGAACGCCATCAAGGAGGCCCAGCGCCTGAACATCCCCGTCGTCGCTCTGATCGACACCAACTCCGATCCCGACGAGGTCGAGTACGGCATCCCCTGCAACGATGACGCTATCTCCGCTGTCACCCTTATGTGCGAGCTCATGGCTGACGCCTGCCTCGCTGGCTCCGGCAAGGAGCAGGTCTCCGAGGCCGAGATGGCCGCTGAGCCCAAGGCCGAGTAAATCAGTCTTAGTTAATTCTTTTTCATTTCTTTGAAAGGAACCACAATGGCCCAGATTACCGCCGCTATGGTCAAGCAGCTCCGCGAGATGACCGACTCCCCGATGATGGAGTGCAAGAAGGCTCTCGTCGAGGCTGATGGCGACATGGACGCCGCCGTCGACGTTCTGCGCAAGAACGGCCTCGCCAAGGCTGCCAAGAAGGCTGGCCGTGAGACCAACGAGGGCGCTGTCGCCGCGTTTGTCTCCGAGGACGGCAAGACCGGCGCTCTGCTCGAGCTCTCCTGTGAGACCGACTTCGTCGGCTCCAACGCTAAGTTCACCGGCTTTGCTTCCAAGGTCGCTGAGGTTGTCGCTACCACCGAGCCTGCTGACGTCGACGCTCTGCTCGAGAAGCCGATGGGCGAGGAGACCGTTTCCTCCGAGCTCACCGAGATGATTCATATCATGGGCGAGAACATGAAGATCTCCCGTTTCGCCGCCCGCAAGGCCGATAACGGCGCTCTCGCTTCTTACATCCACATGGGTGGTAAGATCGGCGTTCTCGTCGAGTTCGCTTTCGAGAAGGCCGAGACCGCTCAGGCTGAGTCCTTCAAGACCTTTGCTCACGACGTTGCCCTTCAGGTTGCCGCCGTCGCCCCGATCTGCGCTACCCGCGATCAGGTTCCGGCTGAGACCGTCGAGCACGAGAAGCAGATCTACATGGCTCAGGCTGCCGAGTCCGGCAAGCCCGAGGCTATCCAGGAGAAGATGGCTGTTGGCCGTCTGGAGAAGTTCTACAAGCAGTCCGTGCTCACCGAGCAGGAGTTCATCAAGGACAGCTCCCTCACCATCAAGAAGTACGCTGAGCAGGTCTCCAAGGAGCTCGGCGACACCATTACCGTCGTTGCCTTTGACCGTCTGGTCCGTGGCGAGTAAATAAGCTCTTGTAGCTGGTAATGAGCAGGCTGTGGGTTTTACTCACAGCCTGCTTTTTCATGGCTCTCCGTTAAGCCTTTGATATTATGTTATGAGTCTAATTAAAGGAGGATCGCTTTGTCCGACATCCGATATAAACGCGTGCTTCTGAAGCTCTCCGGTGAAGCGCTGATGGGCGATGGCAACTACGGCATCGACCCCAAGGTTACCGATCATCTTGCCAAGCAGGTCAAGGAGCTGCTCGCCGTTGGTCATGAGGTCGGCGTCGTTGTCGGCGGCGGCAATATTTTCCGCGGCATGGCCGGCGCCGCCGGTGGTATGGACCGCGCCCAGGCCGATTACATGGGCATGCTCGCTACCGTTATGAACGCGCTTGCCCTGCAGGATGCCTTCGAGCACAACGATGTTCCCTGCCGCGTGATGAGCGCTATCCAGATGAACGAGATCTGCGAGCCCTATATTCGCCGTCGCGCCATCAACCACCTGTCCAAGGGCAACGTCGTTATCTTTGCCGCCGGATCGGGTAATCCGTACTTTACGACTGACACCGCCGCGGCCCTTCGCGCCTGTGAGATCGGTGCCGAGATTCTGATTAAAGCCACCAAGGTTGATGGCATCTACGACAAGGATCCCGTCAAGTGCGCTGACGCCGTCCGCTTTGACAAGATCACCTATCACGAGGTGCTCGTTCGCGGCCTGCAGGTTATGGATTCCACGGCTACGGCTCTTTGCCAGGACAACCGTATGCCCATTTTGGTCCTCAACATCGATGGCGAGGACACCGTCAAGCGCGCGCTCGCGGGTGAGCCCGTCGGCACGCTCGTCTATCAGGAGGATTAAGCATGGCAGAGAACATCACCGCCCACATGGACAAGTCACTCGAGTCCCTCAAGCATAACTTCTCCAAGGTCCGCACTGGCCGCGCCAACGCTAACATTCTGTCCGACATCACCGTCGACTACTACGGTGTTCCCACGCCCGTCACGCAGGTTGCCGCCGTTAAGACCCCCGAGGCCCACATGCTGCTTATCGAGCCGTGGGATAAGGCGCTCATCAATGCCATCGTCAAGGCTATCAGTGCCTCCGACCTGGGCATTACCCCCAACTCCGATGGTACCGTCGTGCGTCTGCCGTTCCCGGCTCCCACCGAGGAGCGTCGTCGCGAGCTCGTTAAGGAGTGCCGCGAGTACGCCGAGCAGGCCAAGGTCTCCATCCGCAACATCCGCCGCGACTTTAACAATAAGCTCGAGCGCGACGAGGAGCTCACCGAGGACGATGTCCGTCGCGAGCAGGCCAAGGTCCAGAAGCATACCGACGAGTATGTCGCCAAGGTCGAGGAGCTTCTGAAGGAAAAAGAAGCCGAGGTCATGGAGATCTAAGGTGCAATACGACGAGCATAAACTGGTCGAGTACTTTGCCGACGCCCCTGCGGGCGTCGGTTTTTCCGACCTTGACCTCAATAACATCCCGCATCATATTTCATGCATCATGGACGGCAACGGCCGTTGGGCCACGGCGCGCGGTCTTGCCCGCACCGAAGGCCACAAGGCCGGCATCGTCTCGCTGCGCGAGATCATTACCGCCTGCGTGCGCCTGGGCGTCGACGTGCTTTCGGCCTATGCATTTTCGACCGAAAACTGGAATCGCCCTCAGCACGAAGTCAACGTTCTGATGCACCTGTTTGCCAAGACGTTTATCGATGAGCTACCGCTGCTTAAGCGTGAGAACGTTCGCGTTGTCTTTTTGGGCGATATTTCCGCGCTGCCCAAGAAGACCCGCGACGTCTTTGAGCGCGGCCTTGCCGAGTGCGCCGACCATACCGGTATGACGCTGGCGCTGGCCGTTAACTACGGTGCCCGTGCTGAGATCACCCGCGCTGTCCGCCAGATCGCACTTGATGCGGCTGCCGGCAAGATTGATCCCGCCGCGGTTGACGACAATATGGTGGCTTCGCACCTGTACACCGCCGGTCTTCCCGATCCGGAGCTCGTGATTCGCACTTCTGGTGAGTTGCGTCTTTCGAACTATCTGCTGTGGCAGGTTGCTTATTCCGAGTTCTATGTCACCGATACCTATTGGCCCGACTTTGATCGTTGGGGCCTTGTCGACGCCATTTTGGCCTTCCAGGGTCGCGACCGTAGGTTTGGTGGACTGAGCAAGACCGAGGAGGCTTAATCGTGTCCGAACGTCCCAAGGCATCCGCTCCCAAGGCACCTACTTCCGCGACGCCCGCGCGTAAGGCTGCCACTGCGGGAGCGCCTGCGGCGAAGAGCAGCTCCGGTTCGTGGCTGGCGGGCTTTATCACCCGTGCCGCCGCCGGTATCGTCTATGCCGTTGTCTTTATCCTGTGCCTGGTTTTGGGTATTGTGCCCACGGCCATCTTTGTGTCCGTCATGAGCGGTCTGTGCTGCTACGAGTTCTTCCGCATGACGAGGCTCGACGGCAAGGTTGCCAACGAGCGCCTTGGAATCGCTGCCGCCGTGCTCTTTCCGCTCTCGGCTCTGGGCGATTCGCTGCTGTTGAACGCCCTGCTGTTCGCTTTGATGCTTGCGGTTGGTATCTGGTATGTCTGGTCTCCGCGCACGCGCATCTCTGACGTTGCCGTGACGCTCATGGGTCCGATCTACACCGGCTTTATGCTGTCGGCTATCGTGCTGCTGCGCGATGCCGTGCCCGGTTTTGCCGGCGCCCTGCTTTCGGTGGGCGTTTGTGCGTCCCTTTGGGTCTCCGACTCGTTTGCCTACATCGTGGGCAGCCGTATCGGCAAGCATAAGATGGTTCCCAAGATCTCTCCCAAAAAGAGCTGGGAAGGCTTTGTCGGCGGCATTTTGGGGTCTGTCTTGATCTGGCTCATCCTGTGGGCAACGCACTTCTATAAGCTGAGCCTGCCCTATGCACTGCTGTGCGGCGTGGTCGTCTCCATTCTGGGCGTTATCGGCGACCTCATCGAGTCGCGTATCAAGCGCGGTGTGGGCGTCAAAGATTCCGGCAATCTCATCCCCGGCCACGGCGGCATGCTCGATCGCAGCGATTCGCTCATCTTTGGCTGCATTACCGCGCAGCTGCTGCTGATGATCGGAGGCGTGCTGTAATGGCGTATCAGACCACCTACGGTCCCGACGGGCGTCTTCGTGTTGCCATTCTGGGCTGTACGGGTTCTATCGGCACTCAGGCGCTCGACGTGTGCCGTCAGCATGCCGATCGACTGCAGGTGACGGCGCTGTCCGTTAACTCCAGCACCTCCGAGCTCGTTGCCGCTGCCCGTGAGTTCTCGGTTCCGGCGGTTGCTGTGGCGGACGCCTCCCATGGCGTCGACGCGGTGCTGCAGGAACTGCCCGAGGGCACAGAGCTTGGCGTCGGCGCGCAGGCCGTGTGCGAGCTTGCATGCCGCGATGATGTCGACTGCGTGCTCGTGGCCATCGTGGGCGCTGCCGGTCTTGAGGCGAGCCATGCTGCCCTGACCTCGAACAAGCGTCTTGCCTTGGCCAACAAGGAGTCGCTCGTTGTCGGTGGCGACCTGCTGATGCCGTTGGCGCAGCCGGGTCAGCTTATCCCGGTCGACTCCGAGCATTCTGCCATCTACCAGTGCTATCTGGGCGAGAATCCGCGTGAGGCTCACTGCATTTGGCTTACCTGCTCGGGCGGCCCGTTCTTTGGCCGCACACGTGACGAGCTCGATCGCGTGACGCGTGCCGATGCCCTGGCGCATCCTACGTGGGCTATGGGCGCCAAGATCACGATTGACTCCGCCACCCTCATGAACAAAGGTCTGGAGCGTATCGAGGCCATGCATCTGTTTGGCTGCGATCTCGATTTCATTAACGTGGTCGTGCAGCGCCAGTCTAAGATTCACTCCATGGTCGAGTTTGCCGACGGCTCTGTGATGGCGCATCTCGGTGCCTCAGACATGCGCATTCCCATCCAGTTTGCCTTCTCGTATCCCGAGCGTTGGGATACGCCGGCTCCGCGTATCGATTTCCGCGAGTTGGGGCAGCTCACCTTTGACGCGGCCGATATGGATACTTTCCGCTGCCTTGCGCTGGCCGAACGTGCCGGCAAGACGGGCGGCACCATGCCGTGCGTGCTCAATGCTGCCAATGAGGTCGCCGTCGATGCCTTCCTGCATGATGGCTGCAGCTTTACCGATATCGATCGCATTGTGGAATCCTGCATGGATGCTCACGATGTCCAGACGGTCGATTCGTTTGAACAACTTCGCGACATCGATGCGTGGGCGCGTGAAAAGGCCGCGCAGGTGCTCGCCGCAACCCGTTCTTAACCCATAAGGATTGCTTTTTCGTTTTATGGATACTGTTCTGAGCGTTCTCTCATCGGTCTTTTGGGGCCTGCTGATGCTTTCCGTCCTTGTGTTTTTGCACGAGGGCGGCCACTTTTTGGCGGCGCGTGCCTGTGGCGTCCGGGTGACCGAGTTCTTCTTGGGCCTGCCGTGTCGCTTTGATATCCACCACACGTCTCGTCGTATCGGCACCAAGTTTGGCGTGACCCCGCTGTTGCTGGGTGGGTATGCTGCCATCTGCGGCATGGATCCGACCGATGTCTCTTGTGCCGATCGCGTGCTCGCGGCCATCTATCGCCACGGCCGTGTGACGGTGGCCGATCTTGCTGTCGAGCTCGAGCTGTCCGAGGAGGATGTTCTCGAGGCCTGTGCTTTGCTGTTGGGCTGGGGCTCCATCGCCCCCTGGTATGAAGAAGGGGAAAAGCCTTCGCCCAGTTACTATCCCACCAAGTACCAGACCCTGCCGCGCGATGCTGCAGGATATACCACCTTTGACGGTCGCAAATTCGATCGAGAGCATGCGACTGCCGAGGGCGATGTATGGGAACTGCCGTGCGGCGAGGCCGAATTCCTTGCACGTGAGCGCTCGCACACCTATTTGGGCCAGGGCTTTGTTAAGCGTGCCTTTATGCTGCTTGCGGGCATTATCGTCAATATCCTGACGGGCTTTTTGCTCCTTATGAGCATCTATTCCATCGCAGGTGTCACGGTACCGGTGGATACCAATGTGATTGGCCAGGTTGACGAAGGCTCGATTGCCGCCGCGGCGGGAATCGAGGGCGGCGACGCGATCCTTTCGGTCGACGGAGTATCGTGCTCTACCTGGATGGACGTTTACGATGCCATTGGCAAGGCTGCCGGTAAGGACGATATCGCCATCGAGTACGAGCGTGACGGCAAGCGGCATTCGACCACGGTTGCACTCAAAGAGGACGAGCGCCTAGGTGTGTATGCCTCTACGCAGGTGGTCCGTTTGGACCCCATCACGTCGGCTCGTCTGTCCTTCTCCTATGTCGTGCAGACAGCGGAGGGTGTGATGCGTCTGCTCCAGCCGCAGCATACGATGGAGATTCTCGATCAGTCCTCTTCGATCGTGGGTATTAGCGTTATGTCCTCGCAGGCTGCTGCTGCCGGCCCTGCCACGTTCCTTTCGTTTGCCGCCCTCATTTCGTTCTCGCTTGGCTTTATGAATCTGCTGCCCATCCCACCGCTCGATGGCGGCAAGCTGGTCATCGAGATCATTCAAAAGATCGCGGGCCGCGAGCTTCCGCTCAAGGTCCAGTCGATCGTGAGCTATGTGGGCATCGCGCTTTTTGCGCTGCTGTTTGTCTATATGCTTCGTTCCGACATCCTTCGATTTATTCTGTAGGGGAGTGTTTGGATTGTCTTTATCCCATCCTTTGCCTCGCGAGCTGACGCGCCCCGTGCATGTGGGCGGCGTGCAGATCGGTGGCGGCGCGCCGGTGGTGGTCCAATCCATGACCTGCACCGATACCGCTGATGCCCAGGCAACGCTTGCGCAAGTGCGTGCTTTGGCGCAGGCTGGCTGCGATATCGTGCGCGTGAGCGTGCCCACCGAGGCTGCGCTTGAGGGTTTCCGCACCATCTGCGCCGAGTCTCCGGTGCCGATTGTCGCCGATATCCACTTTAACCATAAGCTCGCCATTGGTGCCGTTGAGGCCGGTGCTGCCAAGCTGCGCATCAATCCCGGCAATATCGGCGATTGGGCCAAGGTTGACGCGGTGATCGATGCTGCGGGTGCCGCTGGCTGTGCGATTCGTATCGGCGTCAATGCCGGTTCGCTTGAGCAGGATATCGCCGAGCGCGACGACCTTACGCAGCCCGAAAAGCTCGTGATGTCGAGCGAGCGTTTCGTTAAGCATTTTGAAGACCGCGGCTTTACGAACATTGTGCTTTCGGCCAAGGCCCATAGCGTGCAAACGACGCTCGATACCTATCGAGCCCTGTCGCGCGAGATTCCCCACGTTCCGCTTCACCTGGGCGTGACGGAGGCCGGAACCAAGCTGCAGGGCACCATTAAGAGCTCGGTGGGCCTTGGTATCCTGCTGTCTGAGGGTATCGGTGACACCATGCGCGTCTCGCTCACTGCCGATCCGGTTGAGGAGCCGCCGGTTGCCTGGGGAATTTTGCAGTCGCTGGGCCTGCGTCGCCGTGGTCCCGAGATTGTCTCGTGCCCCACGTGCGCCCGCTGCCAGGTTAACCTGATTCCTATCGCCGAGGAAGTAACCGAGCGGCTTAAGAACTATGCCGCGTCGCTTTCGATTGCCGTCATGGGATGTGCCGTTAATGGCCCCGGTGAGGCTTCTGATGCCGACCTGGGCGTTGCTTGCGGACGTGGTCAGGCCCTGCTCTTTTCGCATGGCCAGATCATTGGTAAAGTAGCTGAGGATCAAATTGTCGACGCGCTTATGGCCGAGGTCGACAAGCTTATTGAGGAGAAATAAATGACTCGAGCAATGTATATGTCTAAGCTCTATGCGCCGACGCTTAAAGAGGATCCGGCCGACGCCGAGCTTGCAAGCCATCGTCTGCTGCTTCGTGCCGGTATGATCCGCAAGGAGGCCGCCGGTCTCTATTCCTATCTGCCGCTCGCTTGGCGCTCGATTCGTAAGATCGAGAACATCGTGCGCGACGAGATGGATGCCGCCGGCGCCCAGGAGCTCATGATGCCCATTATGGTCGATGCCGAGCTGTGGCGTGAGTCCGGCCGCATCGATGCTTATGGTAAGGAGCTCGTGCGCTTTGACGACCGTCATGGTCGCGAGTTTGTACTGGGCCCCACGCACGAGGAGACCGTCACGGCCCTGGTGCGCAACGAGCTGCGCTCCTATAAGCAGCTGCCCGTCAACCTGTACCACATTCAGGACAAGTTCCGCGATGAGTTCCGTCCCCGCTTTGGCCTGATGCGCGGCCGTGAGTTCATCATGAAGGACGCCTACAGCTTCTCTGCCACGCAGGAGAGCCTGCAGGAGGAGTACGACAAGATGAAGCAGGCCTACGCCAACATCTGCGAGCGCTGCTACATCAAGGCTCTGCCCGTTGTCGCCGACTCCGGCGAAATCGGCGGCGACACCTCCGTCGAGTACATGGCGCTGGCCGACGCCGGCGAGGCTTCGCTCGTCTACTGCGACGATTGCGGCTTTGCTGCCGATGACGAGGCTGCAAGCACCAAGGTCGTTGTGACCGAGGGTCCCGGCGACGGCACGCTCACCAAGGTCGAGACTCCGGGTATGGGCACCATCGAGGCCGTCGCCAAGTTCTTCGGCTTCCCCGAGAACGGCACGCGCAAGTCGCTGGCGTTGATTGACTCCGAGGGCAAGCCGGTCGTGGCCATTGTTCCGGGCGACCACGAGCTCAACGACTGTAAGGCCGAGCACGTCTTTGGCAAGGGCTATCGCATGATGACCGACGAGGAGCTCCAGACCTACGGGCTGCATAAGGGCTTTATCGGACCGGTTAACCTGCCCGAGGGCATTCGTCTGGTCTGCGACGAGAGTCTGCGCGAGTCCAAACAGTGGGCCTGCGGTGCCAACGAGGTCGACTATCACTTTACCGGCGCCTGCCTCGAGCGCGACTTTACCGTCGACGAGTGGGCCGACCTGGTTACCGTCGTCGCCGGCGATCCCTGCCCGCACTGCGGCAAGCCGCTGTCTGCTGCTCGCGGTATCGAGGTCTCCCAGGTCTTCCAGCTGGGCACCAAGTACTCCGAGGCCATGGGTGCCACCTTTATGGACGAGGACGGCAAGGAGAAGCCGCTTATCATGGGTTGCTATGGCGTTGGCGTGTCTCGCTCGCTCGCTGCCGTCGTGGAGCAGCACAACGACGAGCACGGCATCGTCTGGCCGGTCTCCGTTGCCCCGTACGAGGTTGCTGTGATTCCGCTCGACCCCAAGAAGGAGGAGTGCGCTACCGTTTGCGAGCAGATCGTTGATGACCTGTGCGCCGAGGGTATCGAGGTCGTCGTTGACGATCGCGATGAGCGTCCCGGCTTTAAGTTTGCCGACAATGACCTTATGGGCTTCCCGTATCAGGTGGTGCTCGGCAAGCGTGGCCTTAAGAACGGCACCGTCGAGCTCAAGGACCGAGCTACGGGCGAGCGCGAGGACGTTGCGATCGATGAGGTCGTCGCCAAGGTCGCCGAGCTTGTGAAGGCGGCACGCCGTTAATCGGTGATTTCGCTTGTAGTTCGATATACGGGACGGCCCCGCATTTCTCCAGATAGGGGAGATGCGGGGCCGTCCTTTTATCTTGTCGACGTACTCAATCGCTAAAAGGAAACCCCACAGCCCATGCGAGCTGCGGGGTTTCCTTTGTGCCTCCGATGCGAAATAAATCGCTCAGATATTACTGATAATCGACGACGTCGATCCAGTTCTTCAGGAACTCATCGTTTACGTTGCGCTTACGAGCGAGCTCGGAAGCGGCGACGATGCTCGTCCACTGACGCACGACCTGCATGGGCATGTCGGCGCGGTCGCAGTAGAGCTCCAGATAGGCCTCGGCCTGATCCTTGCTGTTGAGGGCAAAGAGCAGGTAGGTGGTGGCAACGTCGGCAGCAGGGGAGCCTTGGGTGGCGTGTGCCCAGTCGCAGACGTACAGCTGGCTGTCGTCGCCGACGATGACGTTGGAGGGGTTGAAGTCGCCGTGGCAGACCTTGAACTCCTTGGTCATGCCGTCCAGACGCTCCTGAAGGTTGTAGCGCGTGGTGGCATTGAGCTGATCGAGGCTGTCGATCATGCGGGCGAACTTGTCGCGCTGACGGTTGAGCAGCGGGGAGGTGTAGCCGTGGATCTCGATCTGGAGGTCGACGAACATCTCGAGGTACTCACCAAAGCGCTGGGGCTCGGCAGTCATCTTGTCGGCAAGGGTGGTGCCCGGAACCTTCTCGGTCACGAGCGCCCAGCCGTTGGCGTTCTCGAGCTGAGAAACCTCGAGAGCCTTGGGGCTGCGGATGCCGCACTCATTGATGCGGGCAAGATTCAAAGCCTCGTTGAACACGTCAGAGACAGGCTTGGTCTCGTTAAAGACCTTGACGATCTTGTCGCCCAGGTCGTAAACGACCTTGTTGCCACGGCGGACGAGCTCGGTCTTGGAATCGGGTAGCAGCATGGTTGCATCCTTTCAACGATGCGATAGAAGCGACGGCGGGGGTGTGTGAAACACCCGTGCACCCCCGCCGTTAAAAACCGTGCTAAAACTAGCAGACGGCGTAGTCCTGGGGCTCGCGGCCGTAGTAGGCGTCCAGGTAGAGCTCCTTGATCTCGCTCATGAGCGGGTAGCGCGGGTTAGCGCCGGTGCACTGGTCGTTGAATGCCTGCTCGGTCATCTCGTCGAGGGTGTCGAGGAAGTACTGCTCGTCAACGCCGTACTCAGCGATGGTGTGCTTGACACCGATGAAGTCGCAGAGCTCGGTGAGCTTGGCGATGAAGTTCTCGAAGACCTCACGGTCGTCCTTGCCGTCGATGCCGCAGTAACGAGCCATCTCGGCATAGTTGTGCAGCGCGTTGGGGTAAGGATACTGAGAGAAGGTTCCCATCTTGACAGGAGCCTCGGCGGCGTTGTAACGCATGACGCGGGTCAGGATGACTGCGTTTGCGAGGCCGTGGGGCAGATGGTGGAAAGCGCCGAGCTTGTGGGCCATGGAGTGGTTGAGGCCTAGGAAGGCGTTACCGAATGCCATACCGGCCATGCAGGATGCGTTGTGCATCTCCTCGCGGGCATGCGGGTCCTTAGCGCCGTTCGTGAAGCTGGAGGGCAGGTTCTCAAAGACGAGCTTGGCGGCGCGCTCGGAGAGGCCCTTGGTGTAGTCGGAAGCCATGATGGAGACGTAGGACTCGATGGCGTGGGTCATGACGTCGATGCCAGAGGCAGCGGTGAGGCCCTTCGGGGCGGTCATGCAGTTGTCGGCGTCGACGATAGCCATGTTGGGGAGCAGCGCGTAGTCGGCGAGCGGCCACTTGATGCCGGTCTCCTTGTCGGTGATGATGGCGAACGGCGTGCACTCGGAGCCAGTGCCCGAAGAGGTCGGGACGGCGACGAAGTAAGCCTTCTTGCCCATCTCGGGGAAGGTGAAGATACGCTTGCGGATGTCCATGAAGTCCATGGCCATGTCCTCGAAGTTCGCCTCGGGGTGCTCGTACATCATCCACATGATCTTGCCGGCGTCCATTGCGGAACCGCCGCCGACGGCGATGATGACATCCGGCTCGAAGAGCGTCATCTGCTTGGCGCCGCGACGTGCGCACTGCAGGGAGGGATCGGGCTCAACGTCGTAGAAGCAGTCGTGAGCGATGCCCATCTCATCGAGCTTGGCCTCGATGGCACGCGTGTTGCCATTCTTGAAGAGGAACTGGTCGGTAACGATGAAGGCGCGCTTCTTGCCCATTACGGTGCCGAGCTCGTCGAGTGCGACGGGCGTGCAGCCCTTCTTGAAGTAGACCTTCTCGGGTGCGCGGAACCACAGCATGTTCTCGCGGCGCTCTGCCACGGTCTTGACGTTGATCAAGTGCTTCACCCCAACGTTCTCGGAGACGGAGTTGCCACCCCAGGAGCCGCAGCCCAGGGTTAGAGACGGCTTCATGCCGAAGTTGTAGAGGTCACCGATACCGCCGTGCGAGGACGGGGTGTTGATGACGATGCGGCAGGCCTTCATGACGTGCTGGAACTTAGCGATCTTCTCGCTCTGTGCCGGGTGCACGTAGAGAGAGGCGGTGTGGCCCGGGCCACCTGCGAGGACGAGGTGCTCTGCCTTGTCAACGGCCTCCTGGAAGTCCTTGGCGTGATACATAGCGAGGACCGGGGAGAGCTTCTCGTGGGAGAACTCTTCCTTCTCGGGATCGGTGGAGGTGACCTCGGCGATCAGGATCTTGGTCTTGGCGGGAACCTCGATGCCGGCGAGCTCGGCGATCTTGGCGGCAGCCATGCCGGGGATGCGGTGATCGAGAGCGCCGTTCTTGAACATGGCGGCACGCAGGGCCTCCATCTCGGCACCCTGCTTGACGAAGTAGCAGCCGCGCTTCTGGAACTCGGCCTTAACCTGGTCATAGATGGTGTCGATGACGGTGACGGACTGCTCGGAAGCGCAGATCATGCCGTTGTCGAACGTCTTGGAGTGGATGATGGAGTTGACGGCGAGCTTGATGTCCGCGGTATCGTCGATGATGACCGGGGTGTTGCCGGCGCCGACGCCGAGTGCGGGCTTACCGGAGGAGTAAGCAGCCTTAACCATGCCCGGGCCACCGGTTGCGAGAATGATGTCGACGTCGCGCATGACCATGTTGGTCAGCTCGATGGACGGCTTGTCGACCCAGCCGATGATGCCCTCAGGAGCACCGGCCTTGACAGCTGCGTCGAGAACGAGCTTGGCGGCGGCGATGGTGCACTTGGCGGCTGCCGGGTGCGGGGAGATGATGATGGCGTTACGGGTCTTCAGGCAGATGAGCGTCTTGAAGATGGCCGTGGAGGTCGGGTTGGTGGTCGGGATGACAGCGCCAACGATACCGATCGGCTCGGCGACCTTGGTGATGCCGTAAGCGTCGTCGCGCTCGATGACACCGCAGGTCTTGGTGTTCTTGTAAGCGTTGTAGATGTACTCAGCGGCGTAGTGGTTCTTGATGACCTTGTCCTCGAGAACGCCACGGCCGGTCTCCTCGATGGCGAGCTTGGCCAAAGGAATACGAGCCTTGTTGGCGGCCATAGCAGCCTCGTAGAAGATCTTGTCTACCTGCTCCTGAGTGTACTCAGCGAATTTAGCCTGGGCCTCACGCATAGATTTGAGTTTGGCCTCAAGCGCCTCCACGTTGTCCACGATGGCGGGAGTAGTGTTTTCCGGTGACTTTTTCACCATTTGTGTCTCCTTGCGATCGGAGATTTACCCTACGCCTTGCATGATAGCAAGAAATTATTCGGCGAACGGTAAGATTCCCGTAAAAGGCACACTAAAACGCTTCAACTAAATGAACCGTTTCAACTAATGCTGCATCGCCCCGCTCGTCGGGGACACTCATTGGGGACAGACTTACATGAGTGCTTTCACTCATTTGGGACAGACATCGTTTTGCCATTTTGCCGTTTTGGGCCTGTTTTTGCCGCTCATTGGATATAAATAGGTCACAGGCTCAGCATTTCGCGTTCCTTCTCTCCTTTTAGGTGTTGCCTGTTCAGTTTTGAAAGGAGAGAATATGCCTCGTTCCGCCCGCGCCGTTTCGCTCACCGGCTACTACCACGTTTTTGACCGTGGCAACTCCAAGCAGATTATTTTTGAAGATGACTCCGACCGCTATCGTTTCTTATCGGACATCTCGGACAGGTTTTCACGCCATGAAGTGGCGGTGTTGGCTTGGTGCATTATGGATAACCACTTCCATTTGATGGTTGATGACCCATATGACAACCTTTCAAAGGCAATGCAGTGCGCATTGACGGCATATGCTAAATATTTCAATGGGAAAACGGGAAGAACGGGCCATCTGTTTGATAATCGCTATTCGCGGGTCGCGGTTGAGTCGGACACGCAGGCGGTACAGCTGCTCGATTATATCCATCTCAATCCTGTGAAAGGCGCGCTCGACTCGCTCGAGGCGTATCGTTGGTCAAGCTACAAGGCATACCAGCTGGGCTACGATCCCTTTGACATCTGTGATGCGGCCCCCATGCTCGATATTGTCGGAGGCTCCCGTTGCTATTGTGAGCATCTCGAGGAAGTTGCCGGGCACATCTGGTCAGTGGAGGTTCTTCCACGCCGACGGATCCCCGATGAGGACGCCCTTGCCGTCGCGCACGAAGTCCTGCCGAGCATAGATCCTGCGCTGCTCAAGGCCCTGCCGCGACCCGAGCGTGATGCCTGTCTGCTGAGGCTCAGGCGGGCGCATCTCACGGTCAAGCAAATTGCCCGTATCACCGGTATCGGCGCTACAAGCGTGACCAAGGCCACTGCAGGCTGGAAGGAGGCTGCGTGAGGCAGGGGCCGAATCGCTGCCGGCATGCGTCATGTCTGTCCCAAATGCGTGAAAGCACTCATGTAAGTCTGTCCCCAATGAGTGCAAAAAGGCGCCCTCCGTTGGGGAGGACGCCTTTGGTAAGTTCTATGTGAACGCGAGGTCTTTGACCCGGAGAGTCCGAGGTACTTGTTGGTAAGACCTTATTTAGGAGCGCGCAACCTTGCCGGACTTGAGGCAGGTGGAGCAAACGTTCATCTTGCGACGGTGACCATCGACGACGACGTAGACGCGCTGGATGTTGGGGCGGAACTTACGGTTGGTGACGCGGTGAGAGTGGCTGATGGAGCGACCGGCAACGGGGTGCTTACCGCAAACTTCGCAAACTTTGGACATAACTGACCCTCCTTGGGCGACAAACGAACATGTCGCGTTAACAAACAAGCCTGAACTATAGCACAGAAGCATGTCTCTGTGCGCAATCTACACAGAGATATTTCTCTTTTGGCGATAGTGCCCACGCCACGGCCCTGGACGTAGATCCGATTTGCGTGCAGCAGAGGGGATTATGCCAGCTCGCAACAAGGTTTTCAAGCGCGTCCCACAAATATATATAGGTTTATGGAGCTATTGGCTCCGTTTACGGATTGACTAGTATTTATGCTCGCATTTGAGCCCGAGGTTGGCTACACTATGCCTTGACCATTAAAGGGGTACGAGATACCCACATGGAATTACATAGCTGTCAATGAGCAGTACTTCCTGTGGGTGTCTGGTCCGCTTTGAGCGGTCGGGCATCTATTTTTTTGACTGTGTCAGCAGTCAAGACATGTGAGGAAGGAGATCGATGGGCACGACTTCCCCCAAGGCGGTCATCATGGACGAGACCGCCGTCAACCGAGCGATGACCCGCATCGCGCACGAGATCCTCGAGCGCAACGAGGGCTGTGAAGACCTCGCTCTGGTCGGCATCGTCACGCGCGGCGACCTTCTGGCAAAGAAGCTCGCCGAGGCTATCAAGGAGATCGAGGGTGTCGACGTTCCGCTCGGCAGCCTGGACATCAGCTTCTATCGCGATGACTATGCGACCAATTTCGCTCCCGCGATCCACGCTACCAACATTCCCTTCAGCGTCGACGGCAAGCGCGTCGTGCTGGTGGACGACATCCTGTACACGGGTCGTACCATCCGCGCCGCTCTGGACGCCGTTATGGACCTGGGCCGTCCGAGTCGAGTCGAGCTGGCAGTTCTCGTTGACCGCGGTCACCGCGAGCTCCCTATCTCGCCGGACTTTGTCGGCAAGAACGTTCCCTCGTCGCACGAGGAGAACGTGCACCTATATATGAAGGAAGTCGACGGCCGTACCGCTGTCGAGATCAACGACGTCGCGCCGGGTTCCCACGTGGGCTCCGCGCCGCTGGGAGGTGAGTAGTACCGTGGCGTTCAATCATAAGCACCTGATCGACATTACCGAGTACTCCGAAGAGGACATCAAGCTCATCCTCGAGACCGCCAAGGCGTTCTCCGAGGTCAACGAGCGTGCCATCAAGAAGGTCCCCACGCTCAAGGGCAAGACCATCGTCAACATGTTCAACGAGCCCTCGACGCGTACCCGCAGCTCTTTCGAGCTCGCCGAGAAGCGCCTTTCGGCCGACAGCCTCAACTTCGGCGGCTCCTCGACCTCCACGGTCAAGGGCGAGAGCCTCGTCGATACCGTCGAGACCCTCAACGCCTACAAGATCGACTGCATCGTCGTGCGCGATAAGCATGCCGGTGCTCCCTACATCGTCACGCAGAATTCGCCCGCGAGTGTTATCTGCGCCGGTGACGGTAAGCACAACCACCCCACACAGGCTCTGCTCGACCTGTATACCATCTGGGAGCACAAGGGCGACTTCCACGGTCTGAAGGTCGCCGTCGTCGGCGATATCTCCCACTCCCGCGTTTGCGGCTCGCTGATCCCAGCCCTTAAGATCATGGGCTGCGAGACCTACGCCGTCGCCCCCGGCACGCTGCTGCCGCCGGCGCCCGAGGTTCTGGGCTGCGACCACGTGACGAGCGACCTCGATTCCGTCCTGCCCGAGCTGGACGTCGTCTACATGCTGCGCGTACAGCAGGAGCGCCTCGAGGGTGCCCCGTTCCCGACCATTCGCGAGTACCACAAGCTCTTCGGCCTGACCAAGGACCGTGAGAAGCTCATGAAGCCCGACGCGATCATTTGCCACCCGGGCCCCATCAACCGCGGCGTCGAGTTCGACTCCTATATGGCCGACCACCCGCAACGCTCCGTCATCCTGGAGCAGGTCTACGCCGGTATCTGCGTGCGTATGGCTATCCTGTATCTGCTGCTTGGAGGTGCCGATAATGGCCTTGCTTCTTAAGAATGCCCACGTCGTCGACCCGTCCGTCGAGCTTGACGGTGTCGTTGACGTCCTGATCGACGGCGACAAGATCGCCGAGGTCGGCGAGAACCTCGCCGCCGAGGGAGCCGAGGTCCGCGACCTTTCCGGTAAGTACCTCGTCCCTGGCCTGGTGGACATGCACGTCCACCTGCGCGAGCCCGGCTACGAGGTCAAAGAGGACATCGAGAGCGGCACCCGCGCAGCTGCCAAGGGCGGCTTCACCGGCGTGTGCGCCATGCCCAACACCGACCCCGTTACCGATAACGGTACCGTCGTTGAGTTCGTCAAGTCCCGCGCTGCCGAGGTCGGTCACTGCCGCGTCTATCCTTCTGGCGCCATGACCCGCGGTCTTAAGGGCGAGGCCATGTCCGAGATGGGCGATATGGTCGCCCACGGCGCCGTCGCCTTCACCGACGATGGTCGCGGCGTGCAGGGTGCAGGCATGCTCCGTCGCTGCATGGACTACGGCAAGATGTTCGGCAAGGTCTTTATGAGCCATTGCCAGGACGAGGACCTGGTCGGTCACGGCCAGATCAACGAAGGCAAGGTCTCTACCCGTCTGGCCCTCGAGGGCTGGCCGGCGGCAGGCGAGGAGCTGCAGATCGCCCGCGATATCGAGATCGCCAAGCTGACTGGTGCCAAGCTGCACATCCAGCACATCTCCACCGCCCATGGCCTGGAGATCGTTCGTGCCGGCAAGGCAGCTGGCGTGCAGGTCACCTGCGAGGCCACCCCGCACCATATGTTCCTGACCGAGAACGACCTGGACGAGACCTACAATACCTCGCTCAAGGTCAACCCGCCGCTGCGTACCGATGAGGATGCCGAGGCTATCCGTCAGGGTGTCATCGACGGCACCGTCGACGTTATCGTCACCGATCACGCTCCCCACACCCCGTGGGAGAAGGCCCGCGAGTTCGAGCTTGCGCCCTTCGGCATGATCGGCCTCGAGACCTCGCTGTCGCTCGTACTCACCGAGCTGGTCAACACGGGCAAGATGGGCATGGATCGCATGGTCGAGCTCATGGCCATCAAGCCGCGCGAGATCCTGGGTCTGGACCAGGTTCAGGTCAAGGCGGGCTCCGTTGCCGACCTGACCGTCTTCGACGCGTCCGCCACCTGGACGGTCGGCGAGGACGGCTACGAGTCGCGCGCCGAGAACTCCGGTTTTGCCGGCCGTACGCTCACCGGTCGTGCCACCGATGTGTTTGTCGGCGGTAAGCAGACGCTTGCCGACGGCTGCATCTGCTAGCATAGCCTTATCGCTTTTATGCGCGGCGCCCTTGCGGTGCCGCGCTTTCTGTTCGCCTGAACCATGCAACCGCATGGGGGATTGGAGCGTCTATGCCCACACCTTCCACTGCACGCATGCACGACTTCGAGGTCGTCTCGAACCAGGAGATCGCCGACGGCATCTTCTCGCTCGTTATCTCGGCCCCCAAGCTTGCAAGTGCGCTCAAGCCCGGTCAGTTCGTGAATATCGCCGTGCCGGGCGATGCTTCCTCGCTGCTTCGCGTGCCCCTGAGCTTCTATCGCGCCGACGCCGAGGCCGGCACCGTCGAGCTGTGGTACGCCGTCGTGGGCGATGATACCCGTCGTCTGTCGCAGATGGTCCCTGGCTCCACCTCCAACCTGCTGGGTCCTGGCGGCCGCGGCTGGTTCGTGCCCGAGGGTGCCAGGAAAGCACTGCTCGTCGCCGGCGGCATTGGCGTTCCGCCCGTGCTCTGCCTGGCTGGCATGCTTGCCGAGCAGGGTGTGGCCGTCGACGTGTGCCTGGGCTTTGGCACCGCGTCCAAGGCCGTGGGCGTCGATGAGTTCCGCGCGCTGAGAGCCACGGTCAACGTGTGCACCGACGACGGCTCGTTGGGCACGCACGGCTTCTGCACCGATCCTGCCGCCGAGCTGCTCGGCGAGGGCGGTTACGACTACGTCGCCAGCTGTGGTCCCGCCGTCATGATGAAGAAGGTCGCCGCCGCTGCCGCCGAGGCCGGCGCGTATTGCGAGGTGTCGCTCGAGCGCATGATGAGCTGCGGCTTTGGTGCCTGCAACACCTGCAATGTCGAGACGGTCGACGGTATGAAGGGCGCCTGCATGTGCGGCCCCGTGTTTGATGCTTCCAAGGTGGTGGTCTTCTAGTGGGTACCGTGAACATGGCCGTCGATTTCGGCGGCGTCAAGATGCAGAACCCCATCAACACCGCAGCCGGTACCTTTGGCTACGGTTGGCAGTTCCAGAACTTCTTCGATGTCTCGCAGCTGGGTGCCATCACCACCAAGGGCTGCGCCGCCGAGCCCTGGCCCGGCAATCCCGCACCCCGCATGGCCGAGATCCCCGGCGGCATGATCAATTCCGTGGGCCTGCAGAACCCCGGTGTGGCCGCTTTCGCCCGCGAGTCCGGTCCGTGGCTCGAGCAGCTCTCCAAGGACGGTTGCCAGGTCATTTGCCAGGTTGCCGGTCATTCCGTGGACGAGTTTGTCCGTGCGCTCGAGATGTATGTCGAGCTGTGCCCCTGGGCTGCCGGCTATGAGATCAACGTGAGCTGCCCCAACATTGCCGCCGGCGGTGCCGCCATGGGCTCCACGCCCGAGGGCGCCTCTGGCGTCATGGCCGCCTGCCGCAAGGTGACCGACAAGCCGCTGTTTGTGAAGATGGCCCCGGTCAACGTCGCTGAGATCGCCCGCGCCCTCGAGGCCGCAGGCGCCGACGGCCTTTCGGTCATCAACTCCATCCAGGGTATGGCCATCGACGTTCACACCCGCAAGTCGCGTGTGGCCAAGCCCAAGGGCGGCCTTTCGGGCCCGCTGTGCCACCACATCGCCGTGCGTATGGTCTGGGAAGTCGCTCAGGCTGTCGATATCCCCATCAATGGCGTCGGTGGCGTCATGACCGGTGAGGATGCGGCTGAGTTTATCCTGGCCGGCGCTACCTGTGTATCGGTCGGTATGGCCAACTTCGTCGATCCGTGCGCCTCGATTAAGATCGCGCGCGAGCTCGAGGCCTGGGCCGAGTCCCAGGGCGTGAAGGACATTAACGAGCTGGTAGGTGCTTTCGAATGCTAGAGACCGATGCCCGCGACCGCGTTATCGTCGCCCTCGACTGCGACCGTGAGCGTGCGCTTGAGCTCGCCCATGAACTTTCGGGCCATGCCGCTTGGCTTAAAGTGGGCATGACGCTCTATTACGCCGAGGGTCCCGAGATCGTCAAGACGTTCAAGGAGCTGGGCTTTAAGGTCTTCCTTGACCTTAAGTTCCATGACATTCCGCATCAGGTGCGCGGTGCCGCTCGCTCGGCCTCGCTTGCCGGTGCCGACCTGCTTTCGGTTCACGGCTTGGGTTCGGGTGCTATGCTCGCCGCCTGCCGTGAGGGTGCCGAGGAGGCACGCGAGGATCGAGCCAAGCTCGTCGCCATCACCGTGCTTACGAGCATGAATCAGGATGCGTTGAGCGAGATCGGCGTCGAGTCGCCCGTTGCCGAGGAGGCCGCCCGTCTGGCAAAACTCGCCCAGGCCAACGGTATCGACGGCATCGTGTGCTCGCCGATGGAGGCTCATGACATGCGTGAGCTGCTGGGTCCCGATGCGCTGATTGTGACCCCGGGTGTGCGTCCGGTTGGTGCTGCGCTGGGCGATCAGTCCCGCGTTGCCACGCCTTCCCAGGCTATTGAGCGCGGCGCGAGCCATATCGTGGTGGGCCGCCCCATTACCGGCGCCGACGATCCGGTTGCCGCGTTTGACGCCATCGTTGCTGAGCTGGTCGAAAACGTCGCGTAAAAGATTCCCTTAAGTTACCACTTTTTGGTTTCAATAGCACAAATTAGCCCCTGTGCCTGCGTAAACTTTCCCATCCTTTGTGTGGAATCGCAGGTCGGGGGCTCATCTTTTAGCACGATATATTGCACTTTTTGCGGGTATCGTCTAACCTATGGAGCCGCGATTGGGCATTTTGTACGTTTTACGTGCTAAAATGCCAAATATTGAATCAGATATAACCCAACTATTTGGAGGTACGAATGGCACTCCCTCAGCTTACCGATGAGCAGCGTAAGCAGGCTCTTGAGAAGGCTGCCGCCGCACGTCACGCTCGCGCAGAGCTCCGTGAGCAGATCAAGAAGGGCGAGAAGTCCCTCGAGTCCGTGCTCAACTCCGATGACCCCATTGCTTCTCGCATGAAGGTTTCCACCCTCATCGAGTCTCTTCCCGGTTATGGCAAGGCTAAGGCCGCCAAGATCATGGAGGAGCTCGGCATCTCCGCTACCCGTCGCGTCCAGGGCCTTGGCGTCCGTCAGCGCGAGCAGCTCCTCGAGCAGCTGACCAAATAAGTGAGCGCTCAGGATTCAAAGCTCTTTGTGATTTCTGGACCGTCAGGCGCGGGCAAGGGCACGCTCGTCACTCGTGTGCGCGAGCGTCGCTCTAACCTGGGCCTGACGGTTTCGGCTACCACGCGAGCCCCACGCAAAGGTGAGGTCGACGGCGTCAATTATTTTTTCCTGACGCGCGAGGAGTTCGACCGCCGCGTGGCAAACGGTGAGTTTGTTGAGTGGGCCGAGGTCCACGGTAACTGCTACGGCACGTTGGTGAGCGAGGTCCAGTCCAAGCTCGCCTCTGGTTCGTCTCTCATTTTGGAGATTGATGTCCAGGGTGCCCTGCAGGTCAAGGAGCGTTTTCCCGAGGCCGTGCTGATCTTTATCAAGCCACCCTCGCTCGAGGTGCTCCGCGAGCGTCTGGTCGGTCGCGGTACCGAGACGCCCGAGACGATTGAACTGCGTATGGCAAACGCCGCCCATGAGCTTGCCCTTGCCGACCGCTACGACGACGTCGTGGTGAATGACGATCTCGACCGCGCGACCGACGAGCTCGTTCGCGTTCTCGATATGCATGAAAGGATCTGAGGTCTGTGTCCGTTGTAAAGCCTTGCATTGACGATCTTCTGGAGAAGACCGATCACAACCGCTTCCTGCTCGCTTCGCTTGCCTCCAAGCGCGCCTGCGACATCAATAGCATGCTGCGCGGCCAGCATAACCGTGTGCTTGCCGTTCAGGATGTCGACGACATCACCATCGCGCTCTCCGGCGCCGATACCATCTCGATGGCTATGGACGAGATCGTCGACGGCGATATCTCCTACGACGAGGCCCGTTACGAGAAGGCGCTCGGCCATAAGGTTGCTGAAGCCTAAATGGCAGCTCGCGTCTGCCTGGTCCACTATCACGAGGTTGGACTGAAGGGCAAGAACCGCGCACATTTTGAGCATATCCTCATGGATAACATTAAGGCGGCTTTGGCCGCCTTTTCCGTGAACGCCGTGTCTCGAATTTCCGGTTATATCCTCGTGACCTTTAACGAGCATCAGGCCGATGAGGCGGCGCGTGTCATCCGCACCGTCCCCGGAGTTGCCCGTGTGTCCCTGGCGTACCACACCAACCGCGACCCGCAGGAGTACTGCGCCGCCGCCGTCAAGGCGCTGCGCGAGTTTGGCACCTTCGATTCGTTTAAGGTGCACGCCAAGCGCTCCAATACCGACTATGAGCTCACCTCGATTGATATTAATCGTCAGGTGGGCGAGGTGCTGTGCGAGGCCTTCCCCGATAAAAAGGTCCAAATGCACGACCCCGATGCGATGGTGCACGTACTGGTGGTCCAGGGTAGCGTTTACGTGTACGCGCGCTCCGAGCGCGGCGTGGGCGGTCTGCCGGTGGGTTCTGCCGGCAAGGTCGTGACGCTTCTGTCGTCGGGCATCGATTCTCCGGTGGCGACCTGGATGCTCGCGCGTCGCGGTGCGGTGTGCGTGCCGGTACATTTCTCCGGTCGTCCGCAGACTCCCGATACGAGCGAGTATTTGGTGCAGGACATCATCCGCGCGCTTGAGCCGGGTGTCCAGATCGGCCGCCTGTACGTGGTGCCGTTCGGCGATTGCCAGCGTGAGATTTCCGTCTCCTGCCCCAGCAACCTGCGCGTGATCATGTATCGCCGCATCATGTATTCGGTTGCCGAGCGCATTGCACATATCGAGGGCGCCAAGGCCATCGTTACCGGCGAGTCGCTCGGTCAGGTTGCCTCCCAGACGCTCGAGAACATCATGGCCGTCAACGAGGCCGTGAAGATTCCCGTGTTCCGTCCGCTCATCGGGTCCGACAAGCAGGAGATCATTGCGCGCGCTCAGGAGATCGGCACGTTCGATATTTCCACCGAGGCGGCGCCCGACTGCTGCACGCTGTTTATGCCTCGTCGTCCCGAGACGCACTCCAAACTCGATGCCGTGCACGAGGCCTGGGAGCTGTTCGACCACGAGGAAATGATCGAGCGCCTGCTTAAGCAGACCGAGTATATCGACTTCTCCAGCAACACGTATAAGGCCCCTAAGACCCTAAAACGCAAACATTCGGAGCTTGCTCCGCGTGAGATTTACCAAGATCACGAGTAATTGCCTGCATAGACCGACGATGCGCCTGTATCGTCGGTCTTTCGCTATCTGGGCAAATGATGTCAAGATGTTCATCCGCTGACGTGTGACTGAATAAATGGACATGTTCGCGCAAGGTTTTGGTCGGTATTTGGTTTGACCGTCAAAACTGGGTTGTCCATGCGGTTCGTTTTGCTGCGTTTTCCTGACACGATGGTGCTGGGAGGTTTTGCTATGGCGCAGCGCGAACAACATGAACGGGTCAAAAAGATGGACCGCTGGGCGGGCAAGTTGCTCGGGCATAAAGCGGTGGTGGTGGCGATTCTGGTTGTCATTGCCGCCGCGAGCGGTTTGGCGATGGCAAGTTTTGGTGGCCACTCCAGTAGCGTGTCGTTTGAGCGTAGTGATGAGGCGAGCGTCTCGGATGTGCACGGGGCCGGGGATGCGTCTTCTGATGTTGCCGATGAGTCGTCTGCCAAGAGTTCTTCTACTGCCGAGGTGTACGTCGATGTTGATGGGGCCGTTGCGAGGCCTGGCGTGTACCGGCTTAAAGATGGGGCGCGGGTGTCCCAAGCGATCGATGCAGCCGGAGGACTTACGGCCGACGCGGATGTTACAGGGCTTAACCGTGCGTCCAAGATCACGGATGGTCAAAAGATTTATGTGCCGACGGTGGGGGAGCAACAGGCGGCTGCGGCGGTCGGCGGGGCCGAAAGTAGTGCTGCCACGACCCCTGGTGCGGGGTCTTCGTCGGGGCTCGTGAACATCAATACGGCAAGTGCGGCGGAGTTGCAGACGCTTTCGGGCATTGGGCCTTCTATGGCTCAGTCGATTATCGACGAGCGGACAAAGAACGGTGCTTTTGCCTCAGTCGATGACCTGATGCGCGTATCGGGAATCGGTGAGAAGAAGCTCGCCAAAATCAAAGATTGCATCTGCGTATGAGCGCGCCCAAGCGCGAGCATGTGATGCCTCCGCGGCCCCTCGTGCCATGGACGATGGCCTTGTGTGCCGGTCTGTGCGTTAGCTGTGTCTTGGTGCTCAACGTGGCCGCCGATGCGATACTGGGGGAGCAGACATCGGCGGTTGGACCGCTTGTAGTTATTTCGGTTGCGGCGTCGCTGTGCATGGTGCTGGCTCGATCTTGTGAGCGACTTGTCCTGTGGAAACGTTGGCTATATGCCGCAGCTATCGGTTTGCTGGCGGGCTCGATTGTTTCGGCGTGGTGGGCTGTGGGTGCGCTAAGTGCCACGAAGGCGCTCGACGGTCGAGCGGCAAGCAGTCTCGAGTTTGTCGCGCAGGGTGATCCGTCCATAAACGATGGGACGTATTCCTACACCTGCGAAACATGCGTGGACGGCAGGCGCTTGGGTGAGGTTCGTCTGTCGTGTGATCGCGAGCTCGGCGTCGGTTCGCATGTACGTGCTATCGGTCGAATTTCGCGCTTTGAGAATGATGCGTATGGGCGCTCACGCGTGCTTCGGGGCGAGCTTCGTAAGGCTAAAGTCATCCGGTTGGTTTCGGTCGACGATGGCTCTCCAGGGCCGCTGCTTCGGCTGCGAAATGGGCTGCTTGCGTCCATCTCGCCTGCGACCGACCCGGCGCGTGCGCTCATAGCCGGTGTCGTCTGCGGTCGTTCTGCCGAGCTGCGCGCCCAGCCGGCGGGCGATTGGTTTTCGGTGACGGGAACGGCGCATCTCATCGCTGTCTCGGGCAGCCATCTTGCCATCGTGGGGTTTGTGATTGAGAGCGCCCTGCAAAAGACGCGCCTCTCTCGTGGGCTTCAGCGGGGGCTGTTGGTGCTGGCCCTTGCTGCCTATGCCGTCTTTACGGGCGCTTCGCCTTCGGCCGTGCGCGCGTGCTGTATGGTGGCGGCGACGCTTGTCGCCAACGGCGCCGGACGTCGTCGGCATGGCCTCTCGGCTCTGTTTGTGACCATGGCAATCTTTGTGTTGCTGCGTCCGACGGTATTGTTTGAGATGGGTTTTCAGCTTTCGTGCGCCAGCGTATTTGCCATCCTTTGTTTTTGCCCCTACGCCACCTACGCCTTGGTTGAGCTGGGCGTGCCCTCGGGGGTTGCCAGTATTTTGTCCGTCACACTGTGCTCGCAGCTGGCGACTCTTCCCGTTACCATTCCTACATTTGGGACGTTATCGCTCATTGCCCCGCTCGCAAACGCCGTGATCGGTCCGGTGATAAGCGTGCTGCTCGCATCGTCGGTCGTGCTGGTGCCCTGCTCGCTTGTGCCGCTGTTGAGTCGCGTGGCGCTCGTGGTGCCCATGATTGTCGCTCGTTGCGCGCTGTTCTTTGAGCAGCTTTTTGCTGCTGTTCCGGGCGCATCCGTTAGCGTGCCGCCCGATACGGTCTGGATATACGTGGTACCGGTCGCCCTGGCGGCCCTCTTGGTCTGGTGGCCACGTCCCCGCGCACGCCCCATGGCGGTGGGGTTGCTATGTTTGATGCTTGCTGCGGTTGTTCCGTATGTCTATTGGGATCGATTCGCGCCGCCTTCGGCAACGGTGCTCGATGTGGGCCAGGCCGATGCCATTCTTATTCGCCAAGGTGGGACCGTGGCGCTCGTCGACTGTGGGCTTGATGAGCGCGTGGTAAGCGCGCTGGTGCGCAATAACGTTCACCATATCGACGCCGTCTTCGTGACGCATTGGGACGAAGACCATTGGGGTGGCCTTCCCGATGTGCTCGATCAGTTTTCGGTTGGAACCATTGCGGTCGCGGCTAATGCGCTGGAGGATGCGCCCGCTGAGGTCCTAAATCGCCCGGGCGTAACGTATCGGCAGGTAGCTCGCGGGGACGCGATCGATATCGGCACATTTCGGGCTCGTGTGATGTGGCCGTTTGACACGGTGGATGGCGAGGGCAATGAAGACTCGCTTGTCTTGCTGCTCAGTTATGCCCAAGGAGGCCAGAGCCTCCGCATGCTACTCACCGGCGATGCCGAGCTCGATCAGGAACGCGAGTTTGTACAGGAGGTGGGGGATATCGATGTGCTCAAGCTGGGACATCACGGCTCAAAGGTTTCTGTCGACCTAGACCTGCTGGAAACGCTTAAGCCCGAGCTCTCTATCGCGAGTGCGGGCGAGGGCAACCGCTACGGCCATCCCTCGGACGCCTGCATCGATGCCGTTAAGGAAGCGGGTGGTGCATTCGCATGCACCATCGAACACGGTGATATCACCATCAAGCCGACCGCGAAGGGCTTTGCGATGCGATGCCAGCGACCGTGATGCTGCCGTTGGCGCGCGGTGGGACCCTGGGCTAAAATGGCACGGTACGAATTCGAGAGTCTGCGAGAGGGGAGCGCAATGTCCGAAACCGGTCTGCTGCCGGCTTATCTGATCGTCGGTACCGATGGGGTCAAGCGCGACCACGCCGTCTCGCGTATGAAAGCTCGTTTGGAAAAGTCGGGTATGGTTGAGTTCAACCTCGATGAACGCGACATGACGAAAGATCCCGATATCGAGTCGATCATCGGCTCGCTCAATACCTTTCCCATGGGTAGCGAGTTTCGCCTGGTGATCCTCGACGGCTGCTCCAAGCTTGCCAAGGCGGTCTCGGAACCGCTCGTCGAGTACCTCGCAAGTCCCAACCCCACGACGGTCTGTCTCATTATCGCCGACTCACTTGCCAAGAATACGCGCCTGTATAAGGCACTCGCCAAGATCGGCAAGAAGGCCATCGTCGACTGCTCGGGTACCAAGCGCTGGGAATTGCCGCGTCGTGTTCAGCAGATGGCGACGCAGCACGGTAAGTCCATCTCGACGGCTGCTGCCGAGGAGCTCGTCTCGCGTTCGGGCGAAAACACGCGCATGCTCGATAACGACCTGGCAAAGCTCGCCCAGATGGTCGAGGCGCCCCAGATTGAGCTCGCCGACGTGGAGCGTTGGATCGTGCGCACGGCCGAGGTTCAACCCTGGGACTTCCTCAATGCCGTCTCGGCTCGCGATATGCGGCGTTCGCTCGAGCTCTTTAAGCTTCTGCCCTCCAAGAGCTACGTGTGGACCTACACGCTGCTATGCGGTCGCATTCGTGAGCTGATCGTCGCCAAGGCGCTCGATGGGCGCGGGCAGGGGCGTGAGCTCGCCGCGACGCTCAAGCTTCAGGCCTGGCAGGTCAAGAATCACCTTACCTGGGCGCGTCGTTTTTCGATGACCGAGCTCGTTGCCGCGCTCGAGGGTGCCGTCGATGTTGAGCTCGCGCTCAAGGGTTCGGCCGATTCGGAGACCGCGCTTTTGCTCTGGATTACGAACATCTTGAGAAAATCGTGATGATACCTGCCTATTTGACAAATTCGTTCTATCCCTTTGAGGGGGAGCGTGCTATAGTAGGCGCTTGCATGACCTCACCGTGTCTCAGAGGTGTCATACATTTTTTGCAAGGAACTCGAAAGGAACTCCAGAAGTGGCAAACATCAAGTCTCAGAAGAAGCGTATCCGCACCAATGAGGCAGCTCGCATGCGTAACAAGGCTGTCAAGTCCGAGCTCAAGACGCTGACCAAGCACGTCCAGTCCGCCGTCGCCGAGGGCGACGCCGAGAAGGCCCAGGCTGCCCTCAAGACCGTCACCAAGCGTCTCGACATGGCTGCCGCCAAGCATGTTATCCACAAGAACCAGGCTTCCAACCGCAAGTCCGGTCTTGCCAAGCTCGTGAACAGCATCAACGCTTAAGTTGTAAATTTCACACCACACAGATTACGCGCATAAATGGAGCCTGTTTTATGGAACAGGCTCCATTTTTTGTACCGCTCGGGTAAGATAGTCCGCATGAATACTTCAATTGACATTTCCCACATCCGTAACTTCTCGATCGTTGCGCATATCGACCATGGCAAGTCCACGATCAGTGACCGCATCCTCGAGCTCACCCATACCGTCGATGAGCGCGACATGGAGTCGCAGCTGCTTGACACGATGGACATCGAGCGCGAGCGCGGCATCACGATCAAGTCCAATGCCGTCCGCGTGTCCTATGACGCCGACGACGGCGAGACGTATCAGTTCAACCTGATCGATACGCCGGGCCATGTGGACTTCACCTATGAGGTCTCGCGTTCGCTTGCCGCTTGCGAGGGCGCGGTGCTCGTCGTGGACGCCACTCAGGGCGTCGAGGCGCAGACCGTTTCCAACGCGACGCTCGCCATGAACGCCAACTTGGACATTGTTCCGGCCATCAACAAGATCGACCTTCCCTCGGCGCACCCCGACGAGGTCAAGACCGAGATCGAAGACGATCTGGCCATTCCCGCCGACGATGCCGTGTGCGTGTCGGGCAAGACTGGCGAGGGCATCCACGATCTGCTGGAGTCCATTGTCTTTTTGATCTCGCCTCCCAAGGGCGATGCAAATGGCCCTCTCAAGGCACTTATTCTGGATTCGTACTTCGATGAGTACCGCGGCGTCGTCGCCACGGTGCGCATCTTTGACGGGTCCATCAAAAAGGGCGATACCCTGCGCATGATGCAGGCCAAGGGCGACTTCTTGGTCGACGGCGTGGGCGTCAAGCGCCCTGCCGAGACGCCGGTCGATGCTCTGACTGTCGGCGAGGTCGGCTATGTGGTCACGGGTCTGAAGGACCCCGAGGCCGTGCGCGTGGGCGATACCCTTACGTGGGCTTCGAACCCCTGCCCCGAGCCGCTGCCGGGCTACCGCGAGGCCAAACCCATGGTCTACACGGGCCTGTTCCCCATCGACAACAAGGACTATGAGAACCTGCGCGACGCGCTCGATAAGCTGCACGTCAACGATCCGTCGTTGGTGTGGGAGCCTGAGACGTCGGTGGCGCTGGGCTTTGGCTTCCGCGTGGGCTTCCTGGGCCTGCTTCACATGGAGGTCGTCAAAGAGCGCCTGGAGCGCGAGTTCAATCTGGACCTGATCGCCACGAGCCCCTCGGTCGACTACCACGTGTACAAGACTGACGGCGAGATGGTCGATGTCCGCAGCCCGCAGGATCTGCCCGAGGCCACGCGCATCGAGCGTATCGAAGAGCCTTACCTCAAGGCAAAGATCATCTGCCCGCCCGAGTATACGGGTGCCGTCATGCAGCTCGCTATCGAGCACCGTGGCGTCACGACCGATATGATCCACCTGACGAGCAAATCGGTTGAGATGCGCTTTGATATGCCGCTCGCCGAGCTCATCTTGGACTTCTTCGATCAGCTCAAGAGCCGCACCAAGGGTTACGCCTCGCTCGACTACGAGTTCAACGAATATCGCCCCTCCGAGCTCGTCAAGCTCGACATCCTGCTTTCGGGCGACGAGGTGGACGCGCTTTCGTTTATCGTGCACAAGGACAAGGCCTATGGCCTGGCCCGCGGCCTGTGCGATAAGCTCAAGGAGATCATCCCACGACAGCTGTTCGAGGTACCTATCCAGGGCGCCATCGGCAACAAGATCATCGCCCGCTCCACCGTTAAGGCACGCCGCAAGGACGTGCTTGCCAAGTGCTACGGCGGTGATATCTCGCGAAAGCGCAAGCTGCTCGAGAAGCAGAAAGAGGGCAAGAAGCGCATGAAGGCCATCGGCTCGGTCGAGGTTCCGCAGGAGGCCTTTATGGCGATTCTTAAGGTGGACGAGTAGGCCCATGGCGCTTTCTGAATACAGCAAGCGGCTGCTAGGTGCCTATGCCGAGCAGCCGTTCCTTATGGCTCCCATGGCGGGCGTAACCGACCCCGCCTATCGCATCATGTGTCGCCGCCGCGGCGCCAAACTTGCCTACAGCGAGATGGTGAGCGTTGCAGGCCTTGCCTATGCCAGCAACAAGACGTGGCGCCTGGTGTTGCCGGCCGACGAGGAGCAGCAGATTTGTGTGCAGCTCTTTGGCTCCAAGCCCGATCAGTTTGCGAGTGCCGTCGCTGCCGTCGAGGAACGCGTGGGCGATCGCCTGTCATTGATTGATATCAACATGGCCTGTCCGGCTCGCAAGGTCGTTACCAAGGGCGAGGGCTCGGCGCTTATGCGCACGCCCGACCTGGCCGAGAAGATTGTCGAGGCAGCGGTGGGCGCGGCGGATGTTCCCGTGACCGTGAAGATCCGCAAGGGTTTCTATGCCGAGGATCGCAACGCCGCAACGTTTGCCCAGATGCTCGAAGGTGCGGGCGCCTCTGCAGTTGCCGTGCACGGTCGTTGCGCCACGCAGCTCTATACGGGCCAGGCCGATTGGTCTGTCGTCGATGAGGTTGCCGACGCTGTCGAGATTCCCGTGATTGGTTCGGGCGATGTGTTCTCGGCCGAGGACGCTGCTGAGCATCTGCGAGGCTCGGGTGCCAGCGCAGTGTTTATCGCGCGCGGCATCTACGGCAATCCGTGGGTGTTCGGCGATGCCCGAGCCCTTGCATTCGATGGCACGCCGGTTCCTTCTCGCTCCTCGGTCGAGCGCCTGGAGGCTCTGCGTGAGCACCTGACGTTGACGCACGAGCTTCTGCCGCTTATGTCGCGCGCCCGTACGTATGCAAGCTGGTACTTAAAGGGCATGCCCCATGCCGCCGCCTGGCGCGCTCAGGTGGTGCGCTGCTCCACGTACGAGGAGTTTATGGCGCTGGTCGATGATATCGAGCGCGACGTGGTGGCCTGCGAGGCCGCGCTTGCCGCCGGTGAGTCGGTGCCCGCTCATCCGCTGGAGGCTTAAGGGTGGCCGTTACCGCGCTGTATGTGCACGTGCCGTTTTGCGCTCAAAAATGCCGCTATTGCGACTTTGACTCGCGCAGTTTCGCTCCGTGCGACCTGAGCGCTGCGCTCGATGCCTATTTTGAGCACCTGTATGCGCGGCTCGATGCCTTTGGAGACGCCGGGGCGCTTGCACAGGTCCGCACCGTCTATATTGGCGGCGGCACGCCGTCGCTGGCAGGGGAGCGCCTGGTGGAGCTGGCGCGGCGTATCTCCATGTTGTGCAAGCCCGTTGAGTTTACTTGCGAGGCTAATCCTGAGTCGTTGACTCCGCAGCTCACCGCGGCGCTTGCCGGGGTGAGCGTCACGCGCATTTCTCTGGGAGTCCAAACCCTCGACAACGCCGAGCTTGCTGCGATTGGCCGTATTCACGATGCCGATCGGGCGCTTGAGGCTATCGCGACGGTGAAGGATGTTGGGCTCGATGCGTCGTGCGACCTTATGTGTGGACTTCCCGGACAGACCGCAACGAGTTGGAAGAGCACGCTCGATGGCGTGCTGGCGGCGGCTCCGCTCCATGTGTCGGTCTATCCGCTCACGCTCGAGGAGGGTACGCCGCTTTACCGCATGGCGTGCCGTGACGAGTCGCTTGAGCCCGATGAGGATTTCCAAGCCGCATGCATGGACGTTGCGCGCGAGCGGCTGTGTTCGGCGGGCTATCATCCGTATGAGGTGGCGAGCTACGCGCTCGATGGGCATGAATGCGCTCACAATATCGCCTACTGGACTGGTCGGGGCTATCTGGGTTTGGGCCGTTCTGCCGCCGGTATGCTCGATGCCGAGGATTTCGATCGCTTGGCCGGGCTGTTTCCTGACGTTCCCGCTCGTGGCGATGCGCACCGCGTGCGACTGGTGCAACGTGACGATGGCGCGACAGCGTTTGAGGCCGAGTACCTGTCGCATCGCGAGGCGGCGGCCGAGGATTTGATGCTCGCCTGCCGCATGACGCGCGGCATTGGGCCCGAACTGTTGGTTCACTCGGCAAGCGTGATTGCTGCAGACGAGCTGGCAGCTGCCTGCGATCGCGCGCTCGAATTGGGTCTTGCCGCTTGGGTGCCCGATCATGCTGAAGGACATGTGGGGTGTGTCACCTCAAAAGACGTTATCGCAGGTCGCGCCCGCGCCCGTTTAGCGCCGACACACCTGGGCTGGCTCGATGGAAATATGCTGTTCGAGCTGTTTTGGGGTCTAGCCTAGGCCGCTCGGGTAGAATTACCGCAATATATACGCTGCTGTGAGCAGGAGGTTGCCGCGCATGGCGACGATGAACGAAAAAGATTACTACGAGATTTTGGGCGTCTCCAAGGACGCCACCTCGCGTGATATTCAAAAGGCTTTCCAACAAAAGGCCCGCAAGCTCCATCCGGACGTCAATAAAGAGCCGGATGCTGAGGAAAAGTTTAAAGAGGTTTCCGAGGCCTACGCCGTGCTCTCGGACGAGCAGAAGCGTGCGCGTTACGACGCCATGCGGTCGGGCAATCCCTTTGCCGGTGCACCGACGGCTTCGCCCTATGGCGGTGGCTATGCCGGCAGCGCCGGTTACGGCAATCCCTTTGACGGCGGTTTCCCCTTCGGGGGCGCCTGGGGCCAGCCCCGTCGCGGCCAGGCGGCCTACAATCCCGAGAGTGGCGCCAACGTGGTCGTCGATATCAAGCTCGACGCCAAGGAGGCCAAGAGCGGTGCCCACAAGACCGTTCGCTACACCCGCTTTGACACCTGCGGACATTGTGGCGGATCGGGCTCCGTTTCGTCAGAGCATGCCCACACCTGTCCGAGCTGCGGTGGACGCGGCCATATCGATGTGGACCTGTCCTTCCTGTTTGGCGCGGGCACGTTCCAGTCGGTTTGTCCTGAGTGCGGCGGTTCCGGCAAAGTGGTTGCCGACCCGTGCCCCGATTGCGGTGGCAGCGGCCGTATCCGTGTGACCTCCGAGCAGACGATTGAGTTTCCCGCCGGCACGCATGATGGCGACGAGGTGCGCATCCCCAACATGGGTCACGCCGGTACGAACGGCGCTTCGGGCGGCGACCTGGTCGGTCGCGCGCATGTTGAGGCCGAGCGCCTAGAGGGTAAGGCTCGCACCGGCTTCTACCTCATGGGTATCATCGCGCCGTTTTTGGTACTGTCGGCCATCTCGGGCGTGTTCTCCGCCTTTGCCATGATGTGCTTCATCCCGTTTGCCATGGGCTTGTTCATGGTGCTGTCGGACGGCGTGCTTCATCGCAGTCTGCTGTGGTGGAAGCGCGGTGCGATGCAGTTTGCCAATGGATTTGCCAACGGTTTTATGTTCGCGCTCGTGTCGGTTTGGTTCGCGAGCTGCTCACAGCGGGCCGTGCTTTCGCCGTACGGAATGCAATAACATCAAACCCTCTGTTTGCGCCCGGCCCAGCTTGGGTATAGGACGCACTGTGACAATAATGAAAGTTGGAAGGATTCGGTCGTGTCGGAAAATAGGGATTACTACGAGGTACTTGGCGTTGACAAGGATGCCGACGCGCGGACGATCAAGCGCGCGTTTCTAAAGAAAGCCCGTACGGTACACCCGGATGTTTCGGACGACCCCGAGGCCGAGGCCAAGTTCAAAGAGCTCAACGAGGCCTATTCCGTTCTTTCCGACGAGCAGAAGCGTGCTAACTACGACCGTTACGGTACCGCGGACGGCCCCGGTGGTTCTGGCTATGTCGATATCAACGATATCTTTGGCGGCATGGGTATGGACGACCTCTTCTCGTCGTTCTTTGGCGGCGGTGCCGGCGGTGGCGCCCGAAATCGCCGCGAGCGTCGTCGCGGCCGCGATATGGCCATTTCCCTTTCGGTGACGCTCGAGGAGGCGGCGCTTGGCTGCAAAAAGACGATCAGCTACGATCGCCTTGCTCCCTGCGACGACTGCAACGGCACCGGCAAGGCCGAGGGCGCGACCGAGAAGCAGTGCAGCCGCTGTCACGGCACAGGCTATGTGACGACGGTCCAGCGTTCTTTCCTGGGCCAGGTTCAGTCCTCTTCGCCCTGTCCCGACTGCCACGGCGAAGGCACGGTCATCGATCATCCCTGCGAGACCTGCGATGGCCAGGGCCGCACGCCTTCTCACGAAAAGATTGACATCGATATTCCCGCCGGTGTTTCGACTGGTCGCCAGCTGCGCGTGAGTGGTTTTGGCGAGGCCGGCCTTCGCGGCGAACCCTCGGGCGACCTGATCGTCAACGTGCGCGTCGCCGACCACGAGCGTTTTAAGCGTAATGGCGATGACCTGTACCTGGTGAGCGATATCTCGATTGCTCAGGCCGCGCTCGGTTGCGAGATTGAGGTCGAGGGCATTATGCCTGACGAGGTCGTCAAGCTGTGCGTCCCCGCCGGCACACAGTACGGTGACACCGTGAGCGTCAACAATTACGGCATGCCGCGTATCGGCGGCGGCGGTTCGCGCGGTCGTCTGATCGTGCAGCTTCGCGTGGTCGTCCCCATCAATCTCTCCAACAAGCAGCGCGAGCTGCTTCGCGCCTTTGCCGACGAGATGGGCGATGACGTCGCATCCGGTAAGAAGTCGGTGACCGACCGTATCAAGAGTGCCCTCGACGACATCCTCGATTAAGGAGCCCGTGTGCTCGCACCCCATATTTCTGTCGTCAACCTCGGATGCCGTGTCAACCGGGTTGAGTCCGACCGTATCACTGCTGATCTTATGCGCTTGGGTTTTGCAATGGTGGAGCCTCAGGATGCAGAACTGATCGTCATCAATACCTGTGCCGTGACGGGGGAGGCCGAGGCCAAGACCCGCAAGGCCGTCCGTCACGCCCTGGCCTATTCGGGAGAGCCTTACGTGGTCGTAACCGGCTGCGTCGTTAACCTGCATCCCGAGGAGCTGCTGGAGCTCTCCGATCGCGTGATCGCCGAACCGTCCAAGATAGACGTCGCCGAGCGCGTCTGTGAGGTGCTAGGTGTCGAATCCGATAGCGTGCCCGCCTGCAGCGATGGCGACGTGGTCGATGCGCTCGGTCGTTCGCGGCTGGGCGTGAAGATCCAGGATGGCTGCAACCACCGCTGCACTTATTGCATTGTGTGGAAGGCCCGCGGCCCCGAGCGTTCCGTGCCCGTCGAGTCCGTGCTCGAACAGGTGCGCGAAGCGCAGGAGGCCGGCGTGCCCGAGGTCGTGCTGACCGGCGTGAATCTGGGTGCCTATGACGGCAAGAGCGCGACCGACGAACATGTCGAGATCGATGAGCTGCTCCAGGCCATCATGGAGCGCACCGAGATCGCCCACGTGCGTATCTCCTCGGTGGAACCCATGGATATTTCCGAGCGCCTGCTCAAGGTGATGGCTCGCTATCCGAAGCGTATCGCGCCGTTTTTGCACCTTCCCGTGCAGTCTGGCTGCACGGCGACGCTGCATCGCATGGGTCGTCCCTATAGTGCCGAGGCCTTTGAGGATACGGTGCGCATGATTCGCGCTAACCTGCCACAAGCGTCTCTTTCGTGTGATGTCATCGTCGGTTTTCCTGGCGAGACGGACGAGGAGTTCGAGGAGTCGCTGGCACTGTGCCGTCGCGTGGGCTTTTCGCGCATGCACGTGTTCCGCTATAGCAAGCGCCCCGGCACCCTCGCCGCCGACATGCCCGACCAGGTACCTCCTGAGGTCATGGCCGAACGCAGCCGTCGCATGCGTGCCGCCGCACAGGAGCTTGCGATCGCCGATGCCCGTCGTCGCGTGGGCACGGTCGAGCGTGCGGTGCTCGAGTATGGTGACAACCTGACGCTCGGCTCGTTCCATCATGCCCGTCTCGATGATACCTGTGGACTCACAGCCCCGTGCCTGCTCGATGTTGCTATCATCGGAGTCGATGATTCCGGCTTGGTCCATGCACGCAGGGAGGTTCATGGAAGCCTCGAAGATTAGACTTACCGTTCCCGAGGGTATCGATCCCTCGCGCGTTTTGGGCGCCGGCGATGGCGTCCTTCGTGCGCTCGAGAACTTGGTGCGCGCCCATGTGGTTGCCCGCGGTGACAGCGTTGCCGTGAGCGGCGATCCGGACGAGGTCGAGCTTGTGGCGCGTTTTTTCGAGCATGCTTTTCGCGAGGCGGCCGCCGGACGCACACTGTCTGCCGATGATGTCTCGCGCTGTCTGGCCGTTCTGCGCGACGGCGAGCATGATGCCTCGTCGCTGCGCGATGACGTGCTGCTATCGTATCGCGGTCGCGTCATCCGTCCCAAGACGCTCGGCCAAAAGCGCTACGTGGATGCCATTCGCTCGCATACCATTACGTTTGGCCTCGGTCCCGCCGGTACCGGTAAAACCTATCTGGCCATGGCGCTCGCCGTCGCCGCGCTCAAACGCCATGAGGTAGGCCGCCTGATCCTGACGCGCCCGGTTGTCGAGGCGGGGGAGAACCTGGGCTTTTTGCCCGGCACTCTCGAGGAAAAGATCGACCCGTATATGCGACCGCTCTACGATGCCCTCTTTGACATGATGGATCGCGAACGCACCGATGAGCTTATGGAGCGTGGCGTGATCGAGATCGCCCCGCTCGCCTACATGCGCGGTCGAACGTTGAGTGATGCCTTTGTGGTGCTCGATGAGGCACAAAACACGACGCCCGAGCAGATGAAGATGTTCCTGACGCGCCTGGGTTTTAATTCCAAGTTCGTGATTACCGGCGACCTGAGCCAGCGTGACCTGGTGGGTCGTCGCGGCGGTCTTGCCGATATCGAAAGGATTTTGGGTCGCGTCGACGATGTGGCGTTTTCTCACCTGGAGCGCGCCGATGTGGTGCGTCATGCCCTGGTGGGCCGTATCGTTGAGGCCTATGATGCATACGACGACGCGCGCGAGCAACGCGCGCACGATCGAAAGGAGTCCCGTTGAGTGTATTGATCAGCAACGATGCCGAGCTCGATACGCTGCTCGATGCCCAGGAGGTGGAGCACATCTGCGGAGTTGTGCTTGCCGCCGAGGGTGTTGAGCGTGAGGTCGAGATTTCCCTTTCGTATGTCGATGAGGACGAGATGCACGAGCTCAATCTTGAGTGGCGTGGCATCGATCGCACGACCGACGTGCTTTCGTTTGAATGCGACTCGGCCTTTGACGAGGACATTCCCGCCGACGAGACACTTGAGCTCGGCGATATTATCCTGGCCCCGCAGGTCATTGCCCGCCAGGCCCCTAGCTTTGGCAACAACCCCGCCGATGAGTGCCGACTGATGCTCGTGCACGGAATGCTGCACCTGCTGTGTTACGACCACATAGAGGACGATGAGGCCGAGGTCATGGAGGCACGCGAGGATGCCATCCTGCGCGACCTGGCGCTTGAGCGCGGCGAGGACCCCAAACTCGTCCACGTCGGCCCCATAACCAATCATGCCCACGACTAGGAGCCGTCTATGATTCCCGGATCGAACAAGGACCATCCGTCCTTTTTAAAGTCGTTCTCATACGCCATGGAGGGCTTCGTTACCGCCGTCAAGACCGAGCGCAATATCAAGGTCATGCTCGTGGCGGGCGTGTGCACCGTCATTGCCGGCTGCATCGTGGGGCTTGATATTGCCGAGTGGGCTACGGTCATCATCTGCTGCGGCCTGGTGATTCACGGCGAGCTGTGCAATACCGCCATGGAGGCGATTGTCGACCTGGCGACCCAGGAGCTGCATCCGCTGGCCAAGCGCGCGAAGGATATTGCCGCTGCGTCTGTATACGTTCTTTCCATTACCGCCGCGATCGTGGGCTTGCTTGTCTTTGCCCACGCGCTCGACTTTATTTAGAAAGGGATTCCCATGTCCGACAATATGCAGCCTACCGGTGAAGTTTTGGATGACGAGGTCCTGGACGAGGCTGAAGGTGCCGATTCGTTTGACGAGGTCGAGGAGTTCGACCCGTTTGAGGGTATGAGCGACGAGGAACTCGATGCCCTTTGCGACGAGGATGAGAGCCTCGCGGGCTTTGGCGACGTGGAACCTGGTTTCCGCAGCGGCTTTGTGGCCCTGGTCGGTCGTCCCAACGCCGGCAAGTCCACGCTGCTCAACGCCTGTTACGGCAAGAAGGTCGCCATTACCTCTCCGGTTGCCCAGACGACCCGCCGCCGTATGCGCGCCGTGGTCAACCGCCCCGGCTATCAGCTGGTTTTCGTTGACACGCCGGGTATCCACAAGCCCAAGGACGGCCTGGGCTCCGAGCTTAATAAGAGTGCGTTGTTCGAACTGAACGATGTCGATGTCGTCGCGTTTCTGATCGACGCCACCAAACCCATCGGTAGGGGAGACGCCTGGGTCGCAGAGCGCGTCAAGAACGCCCGTTCAAAAAAGGTCCTGGTGCTTACCAAAGCCGACGAGGCCGATCCCGCCCAGGTTATGGAACAACTCAAGGCCGCCCACGAGCTTATGGAATACGACGATGAGATCGTGACGTCGTCGGTCAAGAACTTCAACGTCGATGCGTTTATCGAGACCGTCGCTCACTTCTTGCCCGAGGGCCCGCGTTGGTTCCCCGAGGACATGGGCACCGACGCGTCCGACGAGACCCTCGTGGCCGAGTTTGTGCGCGAGAAGGTCCTGCGTCGCACCCGCGACGAGATCCCTCACTCCGTGGGCGTCATCTGTGACGCGCTCGAGCAGACTAAGAAGGTCCTGCGCGTGCACGCCACGATTTACGTCGAGCGCGAGGGGCAGAAGGGCATCATCATCGGCAAGGGCGGCGAGATGATCAAGCATATCGGCATCGATGCCCGTCGTGACCTTGAGCGTATCTTTGGCACTCAGGTCTTTTTGGAGCTCGACGTAAAGGTCAAGGCCGGCTGGCGCGATGACGAGGCGCAAATCCGCCGCTTTGGCTATAATGCCGAAGATTAAGCCTCGGCGTTCATGGCAGGCTCTCGCACATATCGCACAAAGGTGCTCGTCCTCGACAAGACGAAGCTCAAGGAAACCGACCTGATCTTGACGATGCTCGATGAACGGGGACGGCAGGTGCGTGCCGTGGCTAAGGGCGCACGTAAGCCCGGCGGTCGCCTTGCGGCCCGCTGCGAGCTCTTCTGCACCGTTGATATGCTGTTGGCGCATGGTCGCTCGCTCGACGTGGTTTCTCAAGCGGAGCTTATGGAGGCGCCGCTCGGTGCCGCTCCTGACTACGAGACGACCTGTGCCGCCAGCGCGATTGCCGAGGTTGCGCATGTGTGCTCGTTCGAGGATGCCGAGGATCCATTTACCTTTGCCATCACGCAGCGGGCGCTCACGCTTATCGGCAGCGGGCTCGACTCGGCACATATGGACCTGCTCGTGGCGGCTTTTGTCTTTAAGCTGCTGTCGCACGTTGGCTATCGACCCGATTTCTCGGCATGCGTCTCGTGCGGCGATCCCATGTTGTCGTATTTTTCGCCCCAGGCGGGTGGCCTCATGTGCGGCTCATGCGCGTCGAGCGTTCCGGGCGCCGAGTTGGTCTCAACCGGCGAGGTTGCATGGCTTCGCGCCCTCATGTCTATGACGTTCGATGCGCTCATGGCCGAGCGAATCGACCCGCATACGGCGGCGTTCTTGCTCGGGCTTTCGCATGTTTGGGCCGCCACGCACACCGATCAGCGGCTCCGTGCGATGGAATTCATGTTGGGTCGGTGATGATGCGCAGGCGCGCGCCGCTTGTGGTAACATACCGACCTGTTGGTACCTCGACCTTGGATGTTCGCTCCACCGGCGGCTTCCCAGTCCGAGGCGAATAGAGTCGCCCACAGGCGACGCGAAACGAAAGGTGAAACAATGACTGTTTCCAAAGAGCGCAAGGCGGAGCTGACCGCCCAGTTCGGTAACTCCCCGGTCGATACCGGTAACCCCAAGGTTCAGGTCGCCATCCTGTCCGAGCGCATCAAGGAGCTGACCGAGCACATGAAGTCCCACCAGAAGGACTTCCACACCCGTCGTGGCCTGCTTATGCTCGTTGGCCGTCGTCGTCGTCTTCTCTCCTACATCAAGAAGAACGACATCGTCGAGTACCGTGAGCTCATCAAGGCTCTGGGCATCCGCGACAACATCCAGTAAGGATTTGTACATGCTAAGAGCGTCCTGCGCAGCGGGGCGCTCTTTTTGTGTAAGGGCGTGAACAATCACGCTCTGAAGCGTGGCGGGGGCAGGGGGCCCGCGTCACATGAGAAGCCCGCAGGCAAGGGGCCTGTGGGGTAAAGGAGAACAATGACACTCGTATCCAAGACCTTTGAGCTGTACGGCAAGACCTACACCTTCGAGTCTGGCGAGCTTGCCAAGCAGGCCACCGGCGCTTGTCTGGTCAAGCAGGGCGACACCACGATGCTCGACACCGTGGTCGTCTCCAAGGAGCGCAAGAATTACGACTTCTTCCCGCTGACCGTCGACTTCAACGAGAAGATGTACGCTGCCGGCCGTATCCCGGGTGGCTACCTCAAGCGCGAGGGCCGTCCCAGCGAGAAGGCCACGCTCACGGCTCGTATGATCGACCGCCCGATCCGCCCGAGCTTCCCGGACGGCTTCCGCAACGAGGTGCACATCGTTGCCACCTCGCTCGTCGCCGACCAGGTTAACCCCTTCGACGTCATCAACGTCATGGGCGCCTCTCTGGCCATGACGCTCGGCGGCGTGCCCTTCGAGGGCCCGCTTGCCTGCGTGCGCATCGGCCGTAACGTGGAGACCGGCGAGTTTATCGTCAACCCCACCTATGAGGAGCGCGAGAACTCCGACCTGGACCTGGAGCTGGGCGGCTCTGCCGACTTCATCTCGATGGTCGAGGCCGGCGCCGAGGAAATCTCTGAGGACGACATGCTCGCCGCTATGAAGTTTGGTCAGGAGGCCCTCGCTGCCTTCTGCCAGGCCCAAGATGAGTTCGTCGCCGAGTGGGAGCAGGTCAACGGCGCTATCGTCAAGAAGGAGTACCCGCTCGACCAGCCCGTCGAGGAGGTCCAGGAGCGCATCTTCGCCCACTACGACGAGATGGCCGCTGCCCTGCGCGACGCCGACAAGCTTTCCCGCATCGGTAAGGTCGAGGCTCTGAAGGAGTCCATCCGCGCCGAGTTCACCGACGAGGAGCAGGCCGCCTGGGAGCGCGAGATCCCCGTGGCGCTCAAGAAGCTCGAGAAGAAGGCCATGCGCACCATGGTCGTCGAGACTGGCGAGCGCGTCGACGGTCGTGCCGCCGACGAGATTCGTCCCATTATGGTGAAGGACAACTACCTGCCGCTCGTTCATGGTTCCGGCCTGTTCCAGCGTGGCCAGACCCAGGTGCTCTCCGTCCTGTCGCTCGGTATGCTCAACGAGGGCCAGCGCCTGGATACCATTGAGCCCACCGAGGGCAAGCGCTATATGCACCACTACAACTTCCCGCCGTTCTGCACCGGCGAGACCGGCCGCATGGGCAGCCCCAAGCGCCGCGAGATCGGTCACGGCAACCTTGCCGAGCGCGCCCTGCTTCCGGTGCTCCCCGACGAGAACGAGTTCCCCTACGCCATCCGCGTGGTCTCCGAGGTCATGGAGTCCAACGGCTCCTCTTCGATGGCTTCGACCTGCGGCTCCACGCTCGCCCTTATGGACGGCGGCGTGCCCATTAAGCGCCCGGTCTCCGGTATCGCCATGGGCCTGATCCAGGAGGAAGGCAAGACCGTGGTCCTGTCCGACATCCAGGGTCTCGAGGACTTCCTGGGCGACATGGACTTTAAGGTCACCGGCACCACCGAGGGCATCACCGCCCTGCAGATGGACAACAAGGCCACCGGCCTCACCTTCGACATCTTGGCTCGTGCCCTGCAGCAGGCCAAGGAGGGTCGCGCCTTCATCCTTCAGAAGATGCTCGATGTGATCCCCGAGCCGCGTCATACCACGCGCAGCACCGCTCCGCGCATCGTCTCCATCCAGGTTCCGACCGATAAGATCCGCGACGTCATCGGTTCCGGCGGCAAGGTCATCCGCGGCATCCAGGACGAGACCGGCGCTTCGGTCGACATCCAGGAGGACGGCACCGTCTTTGTCGGCGGCACCGGTGAGTCCGTCGATCAGGCCGTCGAGCGCATCAAGCTCATCATCAAGGTTCCCGAGCCGGGCGAGGAGTACACCGGTCGCGTTGTCTCCATCCAGCCGTTCGGCGCTTTCGTGAACCTGCTGCCCGGTAAGGACGGCCTGCTGCACATCTCCCGCGTCGCCAAGGGTCGCGTGGAGAAGGTCGAGGACGTCCTCAACGTGGGCGACGAGGTCAAGGTCGTCGTCATCGAGGTCGACGATCGCGGCAAGATCTCGCTTGATCGTCTCGACAAGCCCGAGGCCCCGGCTCGCGCCGAGGGTGCCTCCGAGGGCGACGGCGAGCACTTCCAGCGTCGTGAGCGTCCGCGTCGCGAACGCTCCGAGCGCAGCGACCGTCCGCGCCGTCCCGGCGACAACGGAGGCCGCAAGCCCCGCCGTCACCACGACGCCGAGTAACAGCCGCACATAAGCAGCTCAACAAGGGCGACTCCGGACAGGGGTCGCCCTTTTGCTATTCCCGGCGGGATACACGGCTTCAGATGGGGCTTTGATGCATGGGTGGTCTGTTGTTGTGCAAATGGGTATCATACTGTGGTTAATGCGTCGACTCCGTGATGCATGTTTGTACGTTCCCGACGGTCGGTTTGCCAGAAGCGCCCCGCCGGTTGTTCCAGACCCGTTTCGAAGAAAGGAAACAACACTCACCTATGGCAGCTAAAAAATCATCTCCCTTGAAGATCATCCCGCTCGGCGGCCTTGATGGCATCGGCAAGAACATGACGGTCTTCGAGTGCGGCGACGACATGGTGCTCGTCGACGCTGGCCTCATGTTCCCCGACGACTCGCAGCCCGGTATCGATCTGGTGCTCCCGGATTACACCTACGTTCTGGAGAACGAGGAGAAGCTCCGCGGCATCATCGTCACTCACGGCCACGAGGACCATACCGGTTCGCTTCCGTATCTGCTGCAGGACCTCAACAACAAGGTGCCCATCTTCTCGAGCAAGCTGACGCTCGGCTTTATCGAGGGTAAGCTCTCCGAGTTCCGCATTCGTGCACCCAAGTTCCGTGAGGTCAAGGGTGGCAGTCACGTCAATTTGGGTGGCATCTCGCTCGATTTCTTCTCGATGACGCACTCCATCCCGGGTGCTCTGGGCGTGTTCATCCGTACCAACCAGGGTACCGTTATGCACACCGGCGACTTTAAGCTCGACCAGACGCCCATCGACGGTGTCACGCCCGACTATGCCGCTATCAGCCGCTTTGCTAAGCAGGGCATCGACCTGCTGCTGTCCGACTCCACCAACGCCACGGTCCCCGGCTTTACCAAGTCCGAGGCCGAGGTTGGTCCCAATCTGCTGCATGCCATCAAGAATGCTCCGGGCCGCGTGTTCGTCGCGTCGTTCTCGAGCCACATCCATCGACTGCAGCAGATCTGCGACGCCGCCCGCAAGTGCGGCCGCAAGGTCGTCGTGACCGGTCGTTCCATGCTCACCAACACCCGTGTGGCGCGCGAGCTCGGTTATCTCAACATTGATGATGCCGATATTATCGATGCCTTCGATATCGATAACCTGCCCGACGATAAGATCGTCGTCATGTGCACCGGTTCGCAGGGCGAGCCTCTGTCGGCCCTTTCGCGCATGGCCAACGGCGAACACAAGACGCTCTCCATCCACGAGGGCGATACCGTCATCCTCTCGGCAACGCCGGTCCCCGGTAACGAGAAGGCCGTTCAGCAGGTCGTCAACAGCCTCGCCAAGCTTGGCTGCGACGTGTGGGATAAGAACCGCGCCCTCGTTCACGTCTCGGGTCACGGCAGCCAGGAGGAACTCAAGCTCCTGATGGCCATGGCCAAGCCTACGTACTTTATGCCGGTCCACGGCGAAGCCGTGCATCTGCGTGCCCATGCTCAACTTGCACGCAAGATGGGTCTCAAGGAAGATCATATCTTTATCCTCGACAACGGCGATACGCTCGAGATGCGTGGCGGTATCGTCAAGCGCGGTACGCCCGTCGAGTCTGGCGTCGTCTACGTCGACGGCCTGCGCATCGGCGATACCGACCCCATCGTCCTGCGCGATCGTCAGAAGCTTGCCAACGACGGTATGGTCACGGCCGTCGCCATCGTTTCGCTCAAGCACAAGAAGATCGAGGCCATCGAGTTCTCGGGCCGTGGCGTCTCCTTTGCCATCGACGACCAGTTCTCCGAGGACGCCTCGGCGTCCATCATGAAGACGATCGAGAAGGGCAAGTTCAGCTTTACGAGCAGCGGTTCCGATGCCATTCGCAAGGCCGTGCGCGACTCGCTCTCTAACTTTATCTGGAGCCGTACACGCACTCGTCCGATGATCATCCCGGTCGTCATGGAGGTTTAGTTTGGCGCGCGGATCTGCACAAAACGCCAAAGGCAACAAAGCCAACAACCAACCGGCATCTGCTAAGGGTGCCGGTTCCCATCTTCGTGCCAATAAGGGCCACGAGGCCGAGTTCGACGATTTCGAGCCCCTGGTCGAGCCTTCGGCCAACCGCGATATCGCCGGCGTGGTCATTGCCGTTTTGGCGATTGCGTCCTTCATTGCCGTGATTTCGCCGGCGACCGCACCCGTTACGGCTGCGGTTGCCGGTTTCTACCACCTGGGCTTTGGTCTGGGCGCCTACGTGCTGCCGATCGTCATTTTGCTGTTTGCCGCCACGCTCTTTTTAGGCGAGGACTCGCCGCTCAACGTGCGCTCTGTTGCGGGCGGTGCCGTGGTCTTTATCGCCGTCGTCTCCATTCTTTCGCTGATGGTGCCGGGTACGAGTGACTCGTGCGACCTTATGTTCACGCCGCAAAACCTGTCCGCCTCAGGTGGCTACATCGGTGCGTTTATTGCGAGTGCGCTGCAGAATGCCCTGGGAAAGCCTATCGCGATGGTGGTCCTGTTGGGTCTGGCCGTCGTCGGCTTTGTCATCATCGGCTTTTCGGTGGGTGGCGTTTTGCGCTCTGCCCGCGACCGTGCGGCCGATTTTGCCGAGCGCCGTCGTGCCGATGTCAACGCGAGTCCGTGGGGTGACGACGAAGCTCTGTCGGTGCCCGGCGTTGCCCGTCCGCACCTGAGCATTCTTCGTCAAAAGGGCTCCGATGCCGCCGTGACCACGGTCATAGGTGACGATGCCGACCCGGTTTTGGACGATGACGACGAGGACGAGGATCCGTTTGTCGACGTGTCCGACGCCGTGGAGGCCGAGCGTGCTAAGACGACGCTGCTGCCGCGCCGTCATGCCAAGAAGGGCAAGAAGGCTCCCAAACTCAATACGAGTGAGCCCGATCCGTCTTGGTCCGAGAGCGAGATTGAGCTTACCGAGGGTGATGACGAGGACGACGAGTCCCCGCTCGAGACTGCTAAAACCACCTTGCTGCCGCGTCGTCAGGCAAAGCGCGGTCAGGTGACCGGCCAGCTTTCGATGGAGGACGATCCGGACAAGGTCGACGAGTCCGAACCGCCGTTTGCCGTGAATCCCGTCTCGGCCGCCCCTCAAATCCCTGATTTCCTCAAGCATCCCAAGGTTGCCGATACGGCTGTGGCGGGCGCTGTCGAGGCGTCTACTTCGAGCGATGGGGGAGCGGACAATGCCCCCGCGGATAACGAGGGCGAAGAAGAGGACGGCCTCAAGCTTCCGCCGCTCGAAATCCTGCATGCAAACCCCCAGTCCGCTTCTGCCGCGTCTTCGGACAAGGAGCTGGAACAGACCGCCGAGTCGTTGCAGTCCACGCTGCTTGAGTTTGGCCGTAGCGCTCGCGTTGTCGGCTGGATTGCCGGTCCCACGGTGACGACCTTTAAGCTGCAGCCCGGCGAGGGCGAGCGCGTGAGCAAGATTTCGAGCCTTGAGGACGACATCGCGCTGTCGCTTGCTGCTCAGTCCGTGCGTATCTTTGCGCCGATTCCCGGCACCTCGCTCGTGGGTATCGAGATTCCCAATCGCAAGCGTCAGAACGTCAACTTGGGCGACGTGCTGCCCTATGTTAAGGGCGGTCCGCTTGAGCTTGCCATCGGCCGCGACGCAGAGGGCACGCCGGTCGTCGCTGACCTCGCCAAGATGCCCCACCTGCTGATCGCCGGTACCACGGGTTCCGGTAAGTCGGTCATGATTAACTCCATCATCACGACCCTGCTCATGCGCGCCCTTCCCGAGGACGTTCGCTTGATCATGGTCGACCCCAAGCGCGTCGAGCTCGCAGGCTATAATGGCCTGCCGCATCTTTACGTGCCCGTAGTGACCGAGCCCAAGCAGGCCGCGAGTGCCTTGCAGTGGGCGGTGTCCGAGATGGAGCGCCGCCTGAAGGTCTTCGAGCGCCTTAACGTGCGCAAGATCTCGACCTATAACGAAAAGCAGGCCGCTGGCGAGTTTGAGCATTACGATAACCCGCCGCAAAAGATGCCCTACCTGGTCATCATCATCGACGAGCTTTCGGACCTGATGATGGTTGCCGGCAAGGACGTCGAGGCGTCGATTGTGCGTATCGCCCAGCTGGGCCGTGCCGCCGGTATCCACCTTATCGTGGCGACTCAGCGCCCGAGCTCTAACGTGGTGACGGGTCTCATCAAGGCAAACATTACCAACCGTATCGCCTTCAACGTCGCAACGGGCATCGACTCCCGCGTCATCATCGACCAGATGGGTGCCGAAAAGCTCACCGGCTTGGGTGACATGCTGTTCTCAAAGGTCGACTGGGGCAAGCCCCGTCGTATCCAGGGCTGTTTTGTTTCGGATGACGAGATCAACGAGATTGTCGAGTTCGTCAAGTCGCAAAGCGAGCCCGACTACCATGAGGAAATCCTGTCGGCTGTGGCACCTGCCTCCATGTCCATGGCAGGTGGCGGCGGCATCGTGCGCACCGGCGTTGCCGAGCCTCAGGACGACGATCCGCTTATCTGGGAAGCCGCTCATATTGTGGTGGAATCGCAGCTGGGCTCCACATCTGGCCTGCAGCGCCGCCTGAAGGTTGGCTATGCGCGCGCCGGGCGTATTATGGACATGCTGGAAGAAAAGGGTGTCGTCGGACCGCCCGACGGTTCCAAGCCGCGCGAGGTCCTGCTGGATGAAGAAGGCCTTGCCGCGCTGGAATCCGTCGACGCCGAGATGGCACGTGAAGATCGTGAGTTTGGAGGATTCTGATGGCTGCACGCTTTGGTGACATGCTGCTCGAGCAGCGTCGCCGAATGGGCCTTTCCATTCAGCAGGTCGCCAACACCATCAAAATCAGGCCGCAGATCATCGAGTTTTTCGAGAATGGCAATTTTGCATCGATGCCTCCGCGCGGCTATGCGCAGGGCATGATTTCGAGCTATGCGCGCTTTTTGGGCCTCAATCCGCGGGAGGTCGTCAACGCTTATTTTGACGATTTGATGGCATATGAGCGCGAGACGTCGCAGCAGGGCGGTCGTTTTCAGGACGCCGCCGGTTACGTCAATTCGCGTTCCTCGGTCGACAACGGCCGTTTCCTGATGGTTCAGGGTGGGCGTTCGACGCGTTATGGCCAGCGCCCTCAGCAGGCTGGCTATGTTACCGAGACGGGCTCGAGCGAGGAGATTCGTTCCCAGCGCGATCGCTTTCGCAGCACGCCGGCGCCCGAGGAGCGCGCACTCCCCGCTGCCCGCGGTGTCGCACGTGACCCTCGTGCCGGCTACGGCGATGGTGGTTATTCCGATCGCGGGTACCGTGGCGTTTCTTCCGGTCGTCCGCGCGGCGGCTATGCAGACGCCGATACTACGCAGGTGACGCCTCGCCTTCGATCTCAGTCGCAGACCTTTAGCCAGCGCTCCTCGGCGCCTCGTTCGGGCCAGCGCAACTACCAGGGTCGCGGCGAGCTCGCCCCCCGCTCGGGCCAGCGCAATATGCAGCGCCAAGGTAGCTATCGCGGACGTTCCGATAATTACCGCGGTCGTATGCCCCAAGGCACCGGTCGCGGTGGTTCCAATCGTGGACGCGGCGGTGGGCGCGCTCCCCAGAACAACGGTCTCGATCCTCGTATCGTTTACGCCGGTATCGGCGCCGTGGCGCTGCTTCTGATCGTGCTCATCGTGGTGCTCCTGCGTGGCTGCGGCTCTTCGGCGCCCGAGTCGACGCCCGAGACGCCCGTTGCCACCAAGACAACGACTAAGAAGTCTTCCAAGAAGACTGAATCCGTCGATGAAGATACCGATGAGACGACGGACGAGTCGACCGATTCGGACGCCGCCAAGACGACGGTCAAGAAGGAGGAGAACGAGGTCACAAAGGTCAAGATCTCCGTTGCCAAGGGCAAGACTGCTTGGATTGAGGTCAAGGTTGATGGCAAGTCTGTCTATGGCGCCCAAGCGACCGGTCCCTTTGAGCAGGAATATACGCCCGAGTCCTCGATCGAGATCACCACGTCAAAGCCTTCCGATGTCACCGTTACCAAGAACGGCGAAAAGGTCCGCTACGACACTAAGACGTCGGGCGTGGCACGCGTGACGATCACCGTTCCCAAGAAGGAGACGACCGAGTCCAAGGACGGCGAGAGCTCCGACGGCACCGATGGCACCGAAAGTACCGACGGAACCGATGGAACCGACGCCCAGTTCACGGACGGCACCGATACCGCCACCGACGGGCAGACTACGCCCTATTCAGACGACTATTCGTACGACAGCTACTAAGCCAGTCGTAAGCGAAAGGATTAACCATGGCTAAAGATTCCAGCTTCGATGTCGTGTCCGAGGTCGATATGCAGGAGGTCGACAATGCCTTCCAGCAGACCTCGCGCGAGATTTCCCAGCGCTATGACCTGAAGGACTCCGGCGCCACCATCGAGCTTTCGAAGGGCGACAAGCTCTTTACGCTCAACGCCCCGGCCGACTTTGTCTCCAAGCAGATCATCGACGTCCTGAGCTCCAAGCTTATCAAGCGCGGCATCGATCTTAAGGCCGTTTCCTGGGATGCGCCTCAGGCTGCATCGGGCGGTACCGTGCGCGTGCTCGGTCACATCGTCGAGGGTATCGACCAGGCGACTGCCAAGAAGATCAATAAGGACGTCAAGGATCAGAAGCTCAAGGTCAAGGTGACGATTGAGGCTGATAAACTGCGCGTTTCCTCTGCTTCCAAGGATGCGCTGCAGACCGTGATCCAGTTCCTGCGTGACCAGGACTACGGTCAGCCGCTGCAGTTCACCAATTACCGCTAATTCATTCGAAAGGACCACTCTCCAACATGGATACTCCGTTGGGCTCCGTACTCTATATCACCCTCGGGTGCGCCAAGAACGAGGTCGATACCGACCGTATGCGTTCGCTGCTGACCGCCGCGGGCTACGAGGAGGCATTCGATCCGCAGGATGCCGATATCGCCATCGTCAATACGTGCTCGTTCCTTGCCTCTGCAACGTCCGAGAGCATCGAGACCACGCTCGAGCTTGCCAACGAGGTGCAGGACGGCGTTCGTTCCTGCCCGATCGTCATGTGCGGCTGCGTGCCGTCACGCTACGGCGATGACCTGCCCGACGAGCTGCCCGAGGTCGCGGCCTTTGTGAAGGCCGACGAGGAAGACGGCATCGTGGCGGTCATCGATGACGTACTTGGCGTGGAGCGCGAGATTGCCGCCTATATTCCGCAGGTCAAGCGCACCGTCGAGGGCGCTGTCGCCTACGTCAAGATTTCCGATGGCTGCAACCGCTTCTGTAGCTTCTGCATGATCCCTTATATCCGCGGTCGTTATCACTCGCGCAATGCCGAGAGCATTATCTCCGAGGTACGCGACCTGGTCGCCGGCGGCGTGCGCGAGATCGTTCTGATCGGTCAGGACACGGGCATCTGGGGTACCGACTTTGCCGACGAGGACCTCGCCGAGGGCGCGCCGCGCAATCTGGCGCAGCTGCTGCAGGCCGTTGCTGAGGCGGTGCGTCCTCATAACGTGTGGGTCCGCGTACTCTACCTGCAGCCCGAGGGCATGACCGACGAGCTTATCGAGACCATTCGCGATACGCCCGAGGTGCTGCCCTATATCGATATCCCCGTGCAGCACTGCGACGCGCGCATCCTCAAGGCCATGCGCCGTTCTGGTTCGCGCCAGGAGCTCGAGGACCTGTTCCGTGACCTGCGCGAGCGCATCCCCGGTATCGTGATCCGCTCCACTGCCATGGTCGGCTTCCCGACCGAGACCGACGACGAGTTCCGCGATCTTATCGACTTTATGGACACCGTCGGCTTTGATTACACGAGCGTCTTTGCCTACTCGCAGGAGGAGGGCAGCCTGGCCGCCAAGATGGACGGACAGGTCGATGAGGAAGTCAAGCTTGAGCGCGCCCAGGAGGCTATGGACCTGGCCGAGTCGCTCGGCTTTGCCGCGACTGCCGCACACGTGGGCGAACGCGCCCAGGTGATCGTCGACGGTATCGAGGAGACCGAAGACGGTGCCGAGCTCATCGGACATGCCTGGTTCCAGGCGCCCGATTCCGATGGCGCGGTGCATCTGGATGCCAGCGAGGCATCTGTGGGCGATATTCTGACGGTCGAGTTTACCGATAGCTTCTGCTACGAGCTTATCGGTCATGTTGTGGAGTAGGAGAGCGTCGTGGCTAACGAGAGCAATAAGGAACTGACGAGTGTCTGGACGCCCGCCAACATCGTGACGTGCGTGCGTATCGTCTTTATTCCGGTGTTCATGATTGTGTCGGCGCTGTCTCACACAAGCGTTGCCGGTACGGATTGGAGCACCTTCGACGGCCCGCTCGCCGCCGCCGCCTTTATTCTGTACGTCATCCTGTCGTGCACAGATAAGGTCGACGGCTACCTGGCTCGTTCGCGCAACGAGATCACCGACTTCGGTAAGTTCCTGGATCCCATCGCCGATAAGTTGCTCGTGTTCTCGGCCCTGCTGCTGTTCTTGGACTTTGGTGCGGTGACCGTGTGGTCCGTGTTCATCATCCTGTTCCGCGAGCTGTTGGTGAGCGCCCTGCGCATGGTCGCGAGTGCGGCCGGTGTGGTCGTTGCCGCCGATAAGCTCGGCAAGTACAAGACGGCGACCACGATGGTCTCCATCTGCGGCTATCTGTGCGTCTTTGCGATGGCCGGCTTGCACCTTGGCCCGGTGGCGCTGACGCTCGGTATCTACTCGGTGTCACGCTTCCTGTACGCCGTGGCCGTTGTCTTGACCGTTATTTCTGGCGCTCAGTACTTCTGGAACTGCCGCAAGATCGTCTTTTCGGTCTAGGTCCTGGTAGGTATGACGGAATCATTTGAGCAAATTGCCGCGCACAACGAAGATCTTGCACGCGATATTGTCGAGCGTGCAAGCGTTCGTGGAGCGACGGTTTCGACGGCTGAGTCTTTGACAGCGGGCATGATCGCCTCGACGATTGCCGATATTCCCGGTGCCTCGGCGGTGCTGCGCGGCGGTGCGGTGACGTACTGCGACGAGATTAAGCATCGCGTGCTCGGCGTTGAGCAGGAGACGCTCGACCGCTATACCGCTGTGTCGTATCAGACGGCGCGCGAGATGGCTACCGGTTCGCTGGAGCTGTACCAGAGCGATATTGCCGTGAGCGCGACGGGCTATGCCGGCCCCGGCGGAGGCACCGAGGACGATCCGGCTGGCACTTTTTATATTGGCTGGGCGTATCGCTCGTCCGATGGGGGTGTGCCGATCGTGGACTCCATTCGTTGTCACTATGAGGGCGATCGTTCGTGTGTTCGCGCCCATGCGGTCGCGGAGGCGCTGGGTCGCATTGTCTGCGTGCTCCATTCTATGGAATAGACGTGTTTTAAGGGGCCTCCGGGCCCCTTAATTGTGGAGATAGGGACCTCTGGCGAATTTGCTCTTTGTGCAGGTAGTTGGCGTAATCTTGCTCGTCATGCCTTGCTTGTTTCGTCTGCGGTCAAGTTTTTGGTCAGTGTTTGGTCGGCGTTTGGTTGGGTTTCGGAAAGGTCGGCCGCATATGATTTATCTGAACGGTTGACCACGAACAGCCGTTCGTTTATTATCGATGCAGGTTGTTAAGAGGAGGGCTATTCATGGCCAAGAATTCAGGTCCCGTACGTACCGTTCATGCTCGCACGACGGGTAAAGAGCGCGATGAGATGATCGCCACCACCAAGGCCGAGATCGAGAAGAAATTCGGCCAGGGTTCCATCATGAGGTACGGCGACGGTGGTCCCGAGCTCGAGGTCGAGGCCATTCCCACGGGCGCCCTGGCCCTCGATGCCGCTCTGGGCATCGGCGGCGTGCCGCGTGGCCGTATCGTCGAGATTTACGGCCCCGAGTCCTCCGGTAAGACAACGCTTTCGCTCGAGATTTTGGCAGAGGCCCAAGCTATGGGCGGCGTCGTGGCATTTATTGATGCCGAGCACGCGCTCGATCCCACGTATGCCGCGCGTATCGGCGTAGACATCGACGAGGTCCTCATTTCCCAGCCCGATACGGGCGAGCAGGCGCTCGAGATCGTCGACATGCTCGTACGCTCTGGCGCCATCGACGCCATCGTCGTCGACTCTGTCGCCGCTTTGACTCCGCGTGCCGAGATTGAGGGCGAGATCGGCGATACTACGGTCGGTCTTCAAGCCCGTCTGATGAGCCAGGCACTCCGTAAGCTCGCCGGTTCGCTCGCCAAATCTAAAACGACCTGCATCTTCATTAACCAGCTGCGCGAGAAGATCGGCGTCATGTTCGGCAACCCCGAGACCACGACGGGCGGCCGCGCCCTCAAGTTCTTTTCGTCGGTGCGCATCGATATTCGCCGCATCGACAGCATCAAGCTCAAGGACGAGGTTATCGGCAATCGCGTGCGTGCCAAGGTCGTTAAGAACAAGGTGGCCGCTCCGTTCCGCTCTGCCGAGTTCGACATCATGTACGGCACGGGCATCTCTAAGGAGGGCTCGATTCTGGACATGGCCGTCGAGTGCGGTATCTGCAAAAAGATGGGTTCTTGGTTTGCTTACGGTGATGACAAGCTCGGTAACGGTCGCGAGGCCGCTAAGGCCTTCCTGCGTGAACACCCCGATTGTGCTGACGAGATCGAGCATAAGGTTCGCCTCGCCTGCGGCCTTGAATTCGATGACGATGCTCCGTCCGAGGTCGAGCTGACCGATCAGCCCGAAACTGAGGAGTTCGATGAGCTTTACGCCATCGATGGCTCCGCGATGCTCGATGATGACGACGAGTAACGGATGCCCTCATGTCGTATACGGTGACCGAGGCCACGGTCGTCTTTCCCGATAAGAAGGCGACCTCCTCGTTCTCGAGTGGGTATGCATCAAAAAAGCCTTGTGCACATATCGTCTGCGAGCTCGAGGGTGGTTTTGAACGATCCATCTGGATTCCTGTTCGTGTTGCGCGCCTGTTTCTTAAAAATCGCCCCGATCTTCCCTGCGATTGGGATGAGTTTCGCGAAGCGGTACAGCTCATTGAGCGTAAATGCGCGCTTACCATGGTGACTGAGATGCTGTCGCGCCGCGACCATGCCACGGGTGAGGTCCGTGACAAGCTGGCTCGTTACGGATTTCGCCAGCCCGCAATTGATTTTGCCGTCCAGCGTGCCACTGAGTATCGCTTTTTAGATGAGAACCGCTTTTGCTCGTACTTTATCGAGGAACGCAAACGACGCGGCTGGGGACAGCGCAAGATTGAGACCGAGCTCAAGCGCCGCCATGTCGTACTCGATGATATCCCCGGCTATCCCGAGAATTATTTTGCCGCGGATGACGACTTGGCTCGCGCATCGGCTCTACTCGCGAAGCGTCGTGTTCCCGAGACACGTGGATTCGAAAAGCTCGTCCGGTTTTTGATGGGCAAGGGCTTTTCGTACCACATCGCTGCCGATGCCGTTAAGGCGCGTCTCGATGCCGAACGTGAGGAATGTGCAGTTTAGACACATGTGTTTTGCGTACCCGCCGTTCACCGCGTTTTAGTCGCCGTACCGGGTCCATTTATTTGACAGTTGTTGCGGTTCAACGTACGATAAATACTGTCATTTGCTTTGTGATATGTGCTCATCTTTGATGAGTTTGTTTATATGTTTATCTGTATCCGACCCGCATAAGCTGCGCCCATATTACTCAAATGTCGCGAGCCGTTCGTAAGGACGGTTCGCTTTGTTGTGTAACGAATCCATAAAAAGGAGTGAGCATGCCTATCATTGCAGCGCTCGTTGGCATCGTTTTGGGTGCCATCGCCGCCATTGCCTACATGCGCACCGCCAAGCAGGGTAGTCTTCACGAGGCCGACGAAAAGATCCAGTCGGCTCACGCACAGGCTGAGTCCCTAATCGGTGATGCAAAGCGTCAGGCCGAGACCCTCAAAAAAGAGGCTCTGCTTGAGGCCAAGGAAGAGATTATCAAGAACAAGCAGGCTGCCGAGGCCGAGGACAAGCAGCGTAAGAGTGAGATTCGTACGCTCGAGAACCGCGTGATGCAGCGCGAGGAGTCCCTCGATCGCCGCAACGATGCCCTCGACAAGCGCGAGCATCAGCTGTCCAGTCAGGCTGGCCAGGTCGAGAAGCGCTCCCGCGAGCTTGAGGAGCTCTGCGCCAAGCAGACCTCGGAGCTCGAGCGCATCGCCGACCTGACCCGCGAGGACGCTCACAAGGAGCTCCTCGACAAGGTTCGCGGCGAGGTTACCCACGAGGCCGCCACGATCATCCGCGAGTCCGAGCAGCAGGTTCGCGCCGAGTGCCACAAGACCGCTCAGGAGATCTTGTCCCTGGCGATTCAGCGCTGCGCCGCCGACCACACCGCCGAGGTTACCGTTACCTCCGTGCACATTCCTTCCGATGACCTCAAGGGTCGCATCATCGGCCGCGAGGGTCGCAACATCCGCACCTTCGAGCAGGTTTCCGGCGTCAACCTTGTGATCGACGACACGCCTGAGACCGTCGTGCTTTCGAGCTTCGATCCGGTCCGTCGCGAGACCGCCCGCGTCGCCCTCGAGAACCTTATTGCTGACGGACGCATTCATCCTGCCCGCATCGAGGAGATGTATCACAAGGCCGCCGACTTGGTTCAACAGCGCGTGCGCGAGGCTGGCGAACAGGCTGCCTTCGATACCGGTATCCACGATCTGCATCCCGAGATCGTTAAGACCCTGGGTGCTCTTCGCTACCGCACCTCGTTTGGTCAGAATGTACTCCAACATTCCCTCGAGGTTTCTGACCTGTGCGGCGTGATGGCTTCCGAGCTTGGTCTGGACGTTGTGACCGCCAAGCGTGCCGGATTGCTGCACGATCTTGGCAAGGCTATCGACCATGATGTCGAGGGTCCGCATGCCGTTATCGGCGCCGAGCTCGCCCGTCGCTATGGCGAGAAGCCCGTTATCGTTCACGCTATCGAGGCTCACCACGCCGACGTCGACCCCAACACGGTGCTCGATGTTCTGGTCCAGGCTGCCGATGCCGTTTCTGCCTCTCGCCCCGGTGCCCGTCGCGAATCGGCCGAGAATTACATCAAGCGCCTTGAGAAGCTCGAGGAGATCGCCAATTCCCATGACGGCGTCGAGCGTACCTATGCCATGCAGGCTGGTCGCGAGGTCCACGTCATGGTTCAGCCGGACAAGATCTCCGATGCTCAGTCCACGGTCTTGGCTCATGACATCGCCCATCAGATCGAGGAAGAGATGGAGTATCCCGGTCAGGTGCGCGTCGTCGTGATTCGCGAGAGCCGCGCTGTCGATATCGCTAAATAACATGAACGACGCGAACGAGCTCATCTCATTTATCGCGTCGATGTCGGGGGAGGGCAACCTTCGCGTCGAGGAGAACCTTGGCGAGGGGTATGTCCGCCTCCGCGTTTCGGAGGCCGAGCGGCGCCAGGCGAAGCACGACATCCAGCATGTCGAGGATATTGTCATCGAAATGCTGCGCAACGCTCGTGATGCCGGTGCCGATAAGGTCTATCTCGCCACGACCAAGGAAGATGGCGTCCGTACGCTCGTCTTTTTGGATAACGGCTCGGGCGTGCCGCGGGATATGCAGGAGCGCATCTTCGATGCCCGCGTTACCTCCAAGCTCGAGAGCATGAAGATGGATCGTTGGGGTGTTCACGGTCGAGGCATGGCATTGTTCTCGATTAAGCAGAACACCGATGAGGCGCGCGTTGTCGCATCGGATGTTGACCTTGGCTCGGTCTTTAAGGTGAGCGTCGCTACCGACCGCCTTGGCGAGCGCGCCGATCAGTCCAGCTGGCCTCAGGCCGTGAAGGACGAGGATGGTCACTATGTCTGCGCCCGCGGCCCTCACAACATCATTCGCGCCGCCTGCGAGTTTGCCCTCGAGGAGCTGCGCGCCTGTGATGTCTATCTGGGGTCACCGTCCGAGATCGCCGCGACGCTGCATGCGCAGGCGTCCAGTCGCCTCGATGCTTCTCGTCTTTTGTTTATCGATGACGAAGCCGAGCTTCCGGTGGTCGATCGCCTGGGTCTTGCTTCGGATGCGGAAGACTTTATCCGTATCTGTTCGGGTTTGGGCCTTGAGATGTCCGAGCGTACTGCGCATCGTATTTTGGCGGGCCAGATTAAGCCCGTTCGCGGTGTGACCGCACGCCTGCTACGCGAGCGCGATTCGTCCTCACATGCGTCTGCTCCGGTTGATCTTGCCAAAGATCGTCGCGGGCTGCGTATCGCCAAGGACGACATGGCGCAGTTCTCGCGAGCAGTGGAGCGCGACTTTAACGATCTTGCATCGCGGTACTATCTCAACCTTTGCGGCGACCCCAAGATTCGTGTTTCGCGTGATCGCATCACTGTGACGTTCGATCTTGCCAAAGAGGAATAGCATCTTTACCGAGTCCGTTCGCTACGTTACAGTTATTGCAGTTAAAACGTACTTTTAAACGCAGGAGTTTCTTCATGGATTGCCTGAAGGTATCAAGCAAATCATCGCCCGCGTCCGTTGCCGGCGCCATTGCCGGCATGGTCAAAGATGGCGTTCCCGTCAATATTCAGTGCGTCGGCGCGGGTGCCGTCAACCAGGCCATTAAGGCTGTGGCCATTGCACGCGGATTTTTGATTCCGACCGGGTTTGATATCTCCTGCGCGCCGGTGTTCTCCGACATCCTCATCAACGGGGAGTCGCGCACGGCCATCCGTCTTTCTATTTACGTTCATCAGATTAATCGAGCTGCTATGGATAACGTTGTGACGGACGACGTTAAGCCTGTGGCATAGATTGTTTACTCTTTGCCCGCCCTCTTTGATTCCGCCTATTCCACCTCGTTAGGACTTTTACACATGGACCAGGGTTCCGTACGCGATATTCTTGCCGGTAAAACCTACTTTATCCGCACCTTTGGCTGTCAGATGAATCAGCACGACTCCGAGCGCGTGAGTGGTCTGCTCGACTCATATGGCTGCCTCATGGCGCTCGATCCGGAGCATGCTGACATTGTCGTGTTCATGACGTGCTGCGTTCGTGAGGCCGCTGACACCCGTCTGTACGGTCAGTGCAACTCTTGTAAGAGCCTCCCGCCTTCGCCCTCGGGTAAGCGCGTGGTCGCCGTGGGCGGCTGCATCGCGCAGCGTGACGGCGAGGGTCTGCTCACCAATGTCGATAACGTCAATGTTATCTTTGGCACGCATTCCATCGCGCATATGGCCGAGCTCATTGCCGAGGCATTCTTGGACGGCAAGCGCCATATTCGCACCAATGAGCACGAGGACACGGATGCGATGAGCATGCCGTGGCATCGTGAGACGCAGTATCACGCCTGGGTTCCCATTATGACGGGCTGTAATAACTTCTGCACCTATTGCATCGTGCCGTATGTGCGCGGTCGCGAAAAAAGCCGTCCTTTCGATGAGATTGTCGACGAGGTGACCGGTCTGGTACGCCAGGGCGTGCGCGAGATCACGCTTCTGGGTCAAAACGTCAACTCCTATGGTCGCGATCTGTTTGGCAAGCCGCGCTTTGCCGACCTGTTGCGTGCCGTGGGCGATACGGGTGTGGAGCGCATCTTCTTTACTTCCTCGCACCCCAAAGACCTGCTGCCCGAGACTATCGACGCTATGGCCGAGACGCCTGCCGTCATGCCGCAGCTACACCTGGCAGTTCAGTCGGGCTCGACGCGCATCCTTAAAGAGATGAATCGTCGCTATACGCGCGAGGATTATCTGGGGCTCGTCGATCGCATCCGCAATCGCATGCCCAATATCGCGCTTTCGACCGATATCATCGTGGGCTTCCCCGGCGAGACCGAGGAAGACTTTGAGCAGACGCTCTCGCTCGCCGAGACGGTCCGTTACGCTCAGGCCTATACGTTTATCTATTCCAAGCGCGCCGGTACTCCGGCAGCCGAGATTGACGATCCCACCCCGCATGAGGTGATTCTTGAGCGATTCAACCGTCTGGTGAAGGTTATCGAGACCACGGCGCACGAGTATAACCAAGGTGAGCTCCATACCGTTGTGCCGGCGCTTATTGAGGGTACGAGCAAAAAGAATGACGCGGTGCTGCTGGGCAAGAGTCCTAAGAATCAGACCGTTCATGCACCGATTCCCGCGGGCTACAGCATCGATCAGCTGATTGGCAAGATTGTCGATGTTGACGTTGACGTTGCCAAGACGTGGTATCTGTCCGGATCCGTTGTGGGCGAGCCGCGCTAATGATTTCTCCCGGGGCAGGTCTTTCCGCCGTTGCGATTGTCGGTCCGACGGCGGTTGGTAAAAGTGATGTCGCAGATCGTTTGGCGGCTCGCCTTTCGTCCGAAGTGCTGTCGTGTGATGCGATGCAAATCTATCGAGGTATGGATATCGGCACGGCAAAGATGGCGCCTGAGGAATGTTGTGTGCCCCTGCGCCTGGTCGATATTGTTGAACCCGGTGTTGCATATTCTGCAGCGCTGTATCAGGCAGACGCTCGTGTGCATGTTGAGCGCTTGCTGGGCGAGGGCCGCCTACCGGTGTTTTGCGGGGGTACAGGCTTGTATCTCAAGGCCGCCCTGGATGAGATGGATTTTCCCTCGGGCGAGCTTGAGGACGATCGCCGCGCGGGCTATCAGGAGCTTGCCGAACGCATTGGCAAGGAAGCGCTGCATGCGCTGCTTGCCGAGCGTGACCCCGAGTCCGCTGCGGTCATCCACCCCCATAATGTTCGCCGCGTGATTCGCGCGCTCGAAATGCACGATGATGGTGTGTCCTACGCGCAGCAAAAGTCGCAGTTCAGTGTTCCGCGCGAGCATTATCACGCTCTGTGGTTTGGATTGATGCGTAATCGCGAGGCGCTTTACGAGCGCATTAACCTTCGCGTCGATCTGATGTTTGAGCAGGGTCTTGTTGATGAGGTTCGTGGTCTTATGGACAAGGGGCTGGGAGATGCCCTGACTTCGATGCAGGCGATTGGCTATAAAGAGATTATCGATGCCTTTAACGGCGTGATTTCTATGGATGAGGCTCGCGAACTCATCAAGATTCGTTCGCGTCGCTATGCCAAGCGTCAGCTTTCGTGGTTTAAACGCGATGACCGCATCGTGTGGTTCGATATGGACGAGTTTACGATCGATGAGGTCGTTGAGGACATCCTTCACCGTATCGAGGCGGCCTAATGGCTCGGTTTCCCCTCGTTCCCACGGCGCCTGAGCCCGAACGTGCCGTTCTTGTCGGAGTTGAGTGGCGCGATAACGCCTGGCCGCTCGATCGTTCGCTTGACGAGCTTGAGCGCCTGGCCCATACGGCTGGCGCCCAGTGCGTGGCGCGTTTGTCGCAGCGTCTGGTTAAGCCATATCCAAAATCGTTTATCGGCTCCGGTAAGGTTGAGGAGCTTTGCGGGCTCGTGCATCGTATGAATGTCGATGTTGTTATCTTCGACGACGATTTAACGCCCTCGCAGCAGTCTTATCTTGAGAAAGCCGTGGGCGAACCGGTTAAGATTATCGACCGCACGGCGTTGATTCTCGATATCTTTGGCCTGCACGCTCAGACCCGTGAGGGCCGCCTGCAGGTGCAGCTAGCCCAATTGCAGTATCTGTTGCCTCGCTTGCGCGGTATGTGGAGCCATCTTGCTAAAGAGCAGACACGCGGTGGCATTGGTTCGCGCTTTGGCCAGGGCGAAAGCCAGCTCGAGGTTGACCGACGTTTGATTCGCAACAAGATTGCCGCGCTTCGTCGCGAGCTTAAGCAGGTTGAACAGCGCCGAGATGTCCAGTCAAAGAGTCGTATCGAGTCGCCGGCGTTTCGCGTTGCCTTAGCCGGTTATACCAATGCCGGTAAGTCGACGTTGCTCAATCGCCTGACCGGGTCTACAGTGCTTTCACAGGACAAATTGTTTGCCACGCTCGATCCGACTACGCGCTCGTATCGCTTGCCCGGCGGTCGTGGTATGACCATTACCGATACGGTTGGCTTTATTCAAAAGCTACCGCATGGTCTCGTTGATGCCTTTAAGTCCACACTGTCCGAGGTCCTTGGTGCCGACCTGATCCTTAAAGTTGTGGATGCCTCTGACGAGGACTACGAGCGCCAGCTCGAGGCAGTCGATCGCGTTCTTGACGAGATCGGTGCCGGTGAGCGTTTGACGCTTACGGTGTTCAATAAAATCGACCTACTCGATAGCGTCGATCGATTGAGTTTCCGTCGTCGCTATCCCGAGGCCGTGTTGTTCTCGGCCCAGACAGGCGAGGGGCTCGACGATCTCGTCGACCGAATTGCTCGTGAGGCGGCTGCCACCGATGTGTTGCTCTCCGCTGATATCCCGTATCGCGAGGGCGCCCTCATTACGCTGGTACATGAGCAGGGAACCCTTCTGCATGAGGAATATCTAGAGGACGGCGTTCGCATTGTGGCAAAGATGCCGGCCCGAATCGCGCCGCGTCTTGAGCGCTATCGTACGGAGTAAACGAGCTCTAGCACGCCTAGAATGACAGGCTGATGGAGTAGGTAGAACGGTAAGGCATGCCGACCGAGGACTGCGAGCGCCGGGATGGGATTGGCGTATGCCCATGCCGGCGCTTCGTGGCTTGATGCTTGTGCTGCCTGGGCAGTAAAGAAGCCGGTAAGGTACATAAAGACAAATGGAATGAGCGGATAGTAGTCTCCCGAAACAAAATCCGGGCCCGGGAATCCAAGCCATGCCAGGTAGGGGAGTGGGTAGACCGCCTTTGGAATGCCCCAGGTTAGGGTAAAAAGAACAAGGCATACTGCGATGCCCCACGAGCCCGGTAATTTTTGGAGTAACGGACGGGTGAGTGCAACCACCGCGGTGCACGCCGCCATGCAATAAATGATGCCAAAGTTTACCGAATCGTCGACTGATACCAGTGTAGTTGCAATCCATACGATCAAGGCTGCGGCCGCGTATTTGAGGGCGCGCTTAACGTTATTGCGCGAGAGCGTGCACATCCAACCGGCGATAAACAAAAATACCCAGCTGATACTAGCGCGCCAGATATCCTGGAAAACCGTTTCGGTAAACCATGGCATATCCCATCCATATAGGTAGGCCAAATCGTAGCAGGCGTGAAAACCTGCCATCGATAGCATCGTAAACCCGCGGATGGTATCAAATATGGTGATGCGTTTTTGCATTACGAGAACCGGCGCATTAATCCGACAACCTTACCCAAAATAACGGGGTTCGTCGCATAGATGGGCTCCATGGTGTCGTTCTCAGGCTGCAGGCGCACGCGCCCCTGCTCCTTGTAGAACGTCTTGACGGTCGCCGAGCCATCGATCATGGCCACGACGATTTCGCCGTTCATGGCGCTCTTTTGCTCGCGAACGATAATGTAGTCACCGTTGTAGATGCCGACATTGATCATTGAGTTGCCGTGCACTTCAAGGATAAAGGAGCCCTGGTCTGTGGCGATTTCGGTCGGGATGGTAAAGGTGTCCTCGATATTTTGCTCGGCCAGAATGGGAATCCCAGCCGCGACGCGACCGACGAGCGGCAGTGAGACCGTTCCGCGGGGCGCTGTGGGTTCATCGGATTTGGAAATCGAGACGGAGGATCCGTCCTCATCAAAAAGCTCTAGGGCGCGAGGCTTGGTGGCATCGCGCTTGAGCAGCCCTCGAGCCTCCAGGGCAGAGAGATGAGCATGCACCGTGCTGGGGGAGGAGAGGCCTACGGCCGATGCCATCTCGCGCACACTGGGCGGATAGCCCTTCTCCTGCTGATATTCCTTGATGAAGTCGTAAATCTGCTGCTGACGCTTGGTAATTTTGCGAGCCATCAGGGGATCCTCTCTGCCAATGTCAAACAAATGTTCGATTATTGCTTGACAGGAACAACTGTTCGAAGATAATAATAACCGAACATTCGTTCTCGCGCTAGACATTTTTGTCCGCGCGGCTTGATAAAACTGTTCTCAGCAAAACACGCGAGAGGAGAACATGATGAACGCAACGGATATGGTCCAGGGAAACCTCGCCCTTAAGCTCGAGACGCCTGCGGCGCCGGCTTTCACGGTTGTTAAAGGCGGCCAATCTGGTTTCCAAACACTGCCTGGCAAGCCCGTCCGCAACCAGTGCGTCGCCACGACTTCGGCCCCCGTTGCCCTAAAGGCTTCGACGATTGTCGCCCTGGCCGTTGCGCTCACGCTCTTCCTTGTACTTGCCACCTCGATCTTCAGCGCTCGTCACGCCGCATATGCCGAGTCGGTATCCAACGTTACCTACAAGACCGTCCGTGTTCAGTCTGGCGATTCCTTGTGGTCGCTAGCCCAGGAGCATCCGATTGAGGGTCTTTCCACGCAGGAGACCTCTGATATGATCCGCAACGTCAATCACCTGGAGCATGGCTCGCTCGATGCCGGTGCGCATCTTAAAGTTCCCGCACGTTCCTAAGATTTAAGTACCGTCGCATGGTACCCTTGTAATCGTTTTAGAGGAGGTACCATGCGCTGTCCCAAATGCGGCAAGGCACATACCCGCGTCGTTGATTCCCGCATGCAGGAATCAAATAACACCATCAAGCGCCGTCGCGAATGCTGCTCATGCAATTATCGCTTTACGACATTTGAGCGTTGTGAAGACCCTATCGAGGTCATTAAGTCAGACGGATCCAAGCAACGGTTCGATCGCAATAAGCTGCTGGTCGGTTTGATGCGCGCCACGATCAAGCGAGATATCGACACTAAAAAGCTCAACGAGATCATTGACGATATTGAGGTTGAGCTTCGCTCCCGTACGCTCACGGCTGTTACGTCCCATGAGCTGGGCGATATGGTTCTTAAGCGGTTGGCCAAGATCGATAAAGTGGCCTACATCCGCTTTGCCTCGGTCTATCGCGATTTCAAAGACGTCGATGAGTTTCTGCAAGAGCTCGACAAGCTAAGGTGATTTCATGTCCAACATTACCGTTAACATTAAGCGTCTCGACCCAACCGTCGAGCTTCCCAAATACGCCCATCCCACGGATGCCGGTCTTGACCTCCGAGCCAACGAGGATTGCACCCTCAAGCCTTTTGAGCGTCGCCTGGTCTCCACGGGCCTAGCTGTCGCCCTGCCCGACGGCTACGCCGGCTTCGTCCAACCCCGCAGCGGCCTGGCCATTAAGCAAGGCCTGTCCATAGTCAACACTCCTGGCCTCATCGACGCCCACTACCGAGGAGAGCTCAAAGTCATCCTCATCAACCTCGACCCCAAGAACAACATCCAAATCAACAAAGGCGACCGCATTGCCCAGCTCGTCATCCAAGAAGTCCCCACGGTCAACCTCGTAGAAGTACAAGAACTAGACGAAACCGACCGAGGAGCCGGCGGTTTCGGTTCTAGCGGCGTAGCTTAGTCGTTTACGTACTGTCCGCTGACCGGCCCGACCCGCCTATATATCATCCCATGCTCAAACATTCTCGCGGGGGCGCTCGTATCCCTCCCGCCCGTCTCTCACACATATCATTCCATGCTCAAACATTCTCGCGTCGCTTCGCTCGCTGCGAAACTGCGCGTGGAACGATATGTGTGAGAGACGGGCGGGCGGTTACTCGCTTGAAAAATTAAAGCCTTTCTTTCTAGTAAGCCGATGCGATAAAGGAAAACCTCCTTTCTCGCATCGGCTTACTATATTTATATTTTTGGTTTTGCCTTTGCAGATTCTGATGGTGGGGAATCTGGTATAGCTGCAAGTACGTTAACGCAGCTTGCCTGTGGGAGGCCCCTATATATCGTCCCGCGCGCAGTTTCGCAGCGAAGCGAGAATGTTTGAGCACGGGATGATATATAGGGGCCTCCCACAGGCAAGCGAACATTAAGACGCTAGCGGATGTGCGCTGGCTTATCGCCCCAGTAGAAGCGGCAGAATGCGCGTTTTCTTTTCTGGGGTTTGCCTGCGAGTTCCATGGTGGCGACGGCGATGTCTTCGGCTGCGTGGGGGCGGCGCAGGACTTCGCCATTGATGAGCAGTGCCTTGAGTGATTCGGGATGGTCGTGCAGATGACGCAGGGTTACGATGAGCTCTCGTGCCGTGGTGACGTGCATGCTGGCGCCCATGCCGGTGAGCATAGTGGTGTTGGCCTTTTCCTGGCCATAGGACTTGCCCAGCAGGATCATCGGCAGATGTGCGCATAGGCACTCGGTGACCGTGAGTCCGCCCGATTTGAGGATTGCCAGGTCGCAGCCGTGCATGAGGGCCGCCATGTCGTCGACATAGTCCAGCACCGTGACGTTCTCGAGCTTCATGGCATCGAAGAGCGTCTTCAGCCGGGTGGCATACTCCACGTCTTTGCCGGGCAAAAAGACAAAGTGCATGTCTTCGAAGCCGCGCAGGAAGGGGAGGGTGTGGTCCATCGCCGCGCGAAAGCGGACGTAAGGCTGAGGCAAGCTGGCGCCGGCCATTACCAGCACGACGGTCTTGTCGGTGGGGAGGTTGAACTTGGTTAGCTCTTCCTCGCGATCGTAATTCGTGTCGAATCCGGCGCGAATAGGGATGCCGGTAATGCGAATCTTTGCCTCGGGCACCTTGCGCGGACGCAGCGTTTCAGCCATGAATTCGTTGGCAACACAGAATAGATCGGTGTCCTTGTGGGGCCACCAGCCCTCGACTTCGTAGTCGGTCGGTACGCAGATGACCGGATAATCGATACCCGTAATTACGCGGGCGCCAACGGCAACATTGGCTGCCGTGATGTGCGTTGCGACCACGGCTATGGGCCTTCGACTACGAATATATTCGTTGAAGGCGGGGAACATAATTCGCGACCATGCCGTGCCGCCACCCCAGAGAAGATGCCCCGTAAGCGTATATCGCCAGGTCAGGTCGTAAATGGGGCGCGTGGCTCCCGTAAAAGAAGCCGCGGTCTTATTGCCGTCGAATTTAATGCGTCCAAAATCAAGGATATCGAGCACTTCAATCTCAACATCCTCGGGGATGCCATTGGTGCCGCGGATGAGGTCGAATGCCTGCGCAATCGCATTTGCGGCGGCCTTGTGGCCCGAGCCGACCGAGGCGTGCACGATGGTCACGAGGGGTTTTTGCTGAGCCAAGAGCGTGGTTTGCTCCGATTGGGGAGCGCTGTTCGTGAGCAGGGGAGCATCGTCGCTCGTCTGCGTCTGATCCATCGATAACTCCCCTTCGACGTTGTAACACGGATTTATCATTGTAGTGCATGAGTGTCACGTTCACGTAAATTTGGGTATGAGCGCAAAGAACGACAACGTTTCGACGAGAGGACTCTTCATGACTACCGATCAGACAATCGATGTTGCGATTATCGGCGGCGGCCCCGCGGGCTATGCTGCCGCCATTTATGCGGCGCGTGCCAACCTGACGACGACTGTCCTTGAGCAGGGCATGTCTGGCGGACAGATCGCCACGTCCAACGAGATCGAGAATTATCCTGGCATTCCGCTACTGAGCGGTGCCGAACTTGGTGAGCGGTTTCAACAGCATGCTGAAGGCCTGGGGGCTCAGGTTGAATGGAGTATGGTGACAGGCGTCGATTACGATGCCGATGCGGCACAATTTACCATCCATCATGATATGGGCGATACAGCAGCCAAGAGCGTTATTGCGTGCATGGGCGCCACGCCGCGTCCTGCGGGTTTTGTTGGCGAGGACACGTATCGCGGTCGTGGCGTTTCGTACTGCGCGACGTGTGACGGCATATTCTTCCGTGGCAAGCAGGTCTTTGTTGTCGGAGGCGGCAATTCGGCATGCGAGGAGGCGCTGTTCCTGTCCGACATTGCCAGCAGCGTGACTATCGTGCTGCGTCGCGATCAGTTCCGTGCACCCGAGGGCGTTGTGAATAAGGTGCTTGCTAAGGACAATATTTCAGTTAGGTACCAAACTAGTATTGTTGAGCTTTCTGGTGAAGCGATGCCCACGACAATCACGTTTAAGGACAACGCAACCGGTGAAACGTATTCCGAGTCTTTTGATCCGGGCTCGTTTGGCATTTTTGTCTTTACGGGGACGCAGCCACATACCGAGCTCGTTGAGCACCTAGTCGATCTGGCTCCCGACGGCGGCATTGTCACCGATGATTCCATGGCCACCCGCACACCCGGATTATTCGCAGCCGGCGATATTCGTTCCAAGCGTTTACGCCAGGTTGTGACCGCCGTATCGGACGGTGCTATAGCGGCAACCAGCGCATACGCTTTCCTACGCGGATAAGTACGATAATATATCTTATGTAAGGTTGCTATCTTTAAACATAGTGGTTGGACGGTGCAACAATGTGCTGTCCAACCACTTTTACTTAGCGGCTATGTGGTATGCAAAACTAGATAACCTAGAATACAATATAGTAAACGAACGGAGGACCCTTATGAACCACGTTAAACATGTTATCCCGATGTCCGATACATCGGTCAGCATTAAGCCGGAGGATATTCAGCCGACGGTGCTGCCGGATGCATTTATTCAGTCCGATATGGTGGGTAAACTTAACGCGTTGAGCCTGCCACGCTATGACCAGTTGCCCAACGTAACGCTCTATCGCGATCAGGTTATTGAATATGTTGCGCTGTGGATGGAGCCGCTTTCGATTTGCGTTGAGCAGCCCGTTATCACGCCTTCGATGATCAATAACTACGTGAAGGTCGGCCTCATTCCTGCTCCGGTTAAAAAGCAGTATGGCCGTGAGCAGATTGCGCGTCTCATCGCCATTTGTATCTTTAAGCAGGTGCTGCCCATCGCTGCGGTTCAGGCGCTCTTTAATATTCAGCGCTTGAGCTACGACGCTCCGACTGCTTTCGATTATGTAGTCGATCAGCTTGAGGCATCGATTCGAGCGGCTTTTTCCGTTGAGCAGACTCCCGTGCCCGATACCGCGCATCAGGTTACGCGCGAGTCGTTGCTCGTACGCAGTGCGGTATCGTCCTTCGTTTCGAAGGCGTACCTGATGAGCTATCTCAAGTTTAATGGGTTTAATAGCTAACCGAGGCATAAGACGGGCGGGATAAAGGGCCGCTGTCCCCTTATCCCGCCCGTGCTTTTGTCTAGTTGGAAATTATCGGCCCGAAGCCACGCCCATGCCGTAGCCGATGATGAGGCCGTGCATCTCGGCATAGTATGAATCTAGCCCGTTGCAGGGCATGATGATAGTCTTGGAGCCTGGCCAATGCTCCACAATGCGGCTGGCTAGTGCCTGGGCGCCCGTCTCATTCTCGACGTGGTCGATAACGACCTCGCCGCCAGTAAAGCCCTCGGCCTCCATGGTGTCGACAATCTTGGTGAGCATCTTCTTTTCGCCACGCGTGTGCCCAACGAGTTCAATTTTGCCCGCTTCGCTCGCCGTACCCAAAATGCGGATATTGAGCTTGTTGGCAATGACGCCGGCTGCCTTAGGAATGCGTCCGGCCTTTGCAAGGTTCTCGTAATTACACAGGCTAAAGAGAATCTTGCTGTTCTGCTCCAAGCTATCGAAGTAAGCGCAGGCGTCTTCAAAGGAGACGTCCGGGTTACTTGCAAGATAGCGATCAAACAGCAAAAAGATCAAATCCATTTTGCCACCTGCAGCTCGCGAGTTAACCAAATGAATCTGACGGTTGGGCTCTTCGGCAAGCACCATGTCACGTGCGGTGGCCGCGGCATTGTAGCTCCCCGAGACGCCCTCGGAGATGGGCATGCAGATCGTCTTGTCGGCAAGCTTAAAGAGCTCAGCCCACTCCCCCACGCTTGGGCAGGCGCTCGATGATGCGCTGGCTTCCGATTGAATGGCAACATTAAGCTCGTGAACATCGAGCGAAAGGTCGTCGACAAATTCACGCTCCCCCACTCGGATCTTAAGGGGTGCAAATGCAAAAGTGGTATGAGGTGCGGTCGGTTGCCAATCGCGAAGATTGCAGCTCGAATCTGAGATAAGTGCCCAGCTCATTGAGGGTCCTTTCTAGTTGTTCCTCAACAATTATAGCTATCTTTTGGAAAGATGCTGCGCATATCTAGTATTCAAAACTAGATTGTTGCTTATACGCAAAACGGGCGGTCGAGATAAAAGAATGGACCTCGCTCCCAAAGGATGCGAGGTCCACCTTCGTTTGCTGAGTTACAACACTTAGTAGCGAACGAAAATGTAATTGTTATTCATGCCAGCCGCAACGGAGCTAATGATAACACCCGTGCTGTAGTCGGAAGCATGAATCATCTGACCGTTACCAATGTAGATGCCGGTGTGGTAAGAGTTAACAACGACGTCGCCAGGCTGGGGATCGGACACGCGAGTCCAGCCCATAAAGGTGCCCGTGGTGCCAAGGCGGCAATAACGGCCGGTGAGGCAGTAGCTTACAAAACCGGAGCAGTCAAAGCTGTTCGGTCCAATGCCGCCCCAAGAATAAGCATAACCGAGCTTGCTGTAGGCGCGCGAAACAACGGTACCACCGTCAACGGACTGGCTCGGTGCGGAAGGCGTCGGAGCCGGAGCGGGCGTCACGGGCTGCGGCGTGGGGGCAGGAGCGGGCGCAGGCGCAGGCATATTGCCGCCACCATTGTTGGTCGTGCCGCCACCATTATTGGTGTTCTCGGTCGTACCGGCGGTGTCGTTGCTCACCGTGGCCTTTTCGGCGGTGCTGGCATTGATGCCAGCCTGAAGCGCGGCGTTTGCCTCGGCCTCGGCAGCAAGCTCGGCCTGCAGCTGTGAATCCAGGGAGTTAACGACACTTTGAGCCTCAGCCTGCTGGGCATTGAGCTCGTCGACCTTCTTCTGTGTCGCGGCGACGTTCTTCTCCTGCTCGGTCTGCTTATCGGTGAGCTGCTGCTTAAGGTCCTTGACCTCCTGAATGGTCTGGGCCTGCTTGTCGGACACCTTACCGTAGTAGAAGAGACGGTTGAGCATGTCGCCCAGATCGTCGACGCCCGTCAGAACCTGAAGGAGACTCAGACCGCCGGTCTTGTACTCACCGGCAACGTAGTTCGAAAGCTTTGCCTGACCTTCGGCAATCTCTTGCTGCTTTTGCGTGATCTCGCCTGCAGTCTGATCAAGCTCCTGCGTCTGTGCGGAGAGTTCTTCATGAATTTGCTGGGTTTGGGTGCCAATCTGCTCGAGCTTGGTACGGGCAGCGGCAAGGTCGGATGCGGTATCGGCGTAGGCCGGAGCCACGAGGCCCAGGCCCAAAACACAAGCGAGGGTTGCCGTAGCAGCGCAGCGTGCCATGTTTCTGTGCGTGTTTGCTGTGCGCATGTAGCTTCCTTTCCGGTATCTAAGGGTAGCGGCTAGTCCACCGTTACCAGGCTAAAGAGTTCAACGTCCTCGTTAGAAGGCGTGAGCTTCTTGCGCGGGTTGAGAAACGCAAGCTCAAGGATACAACCGTAACCTACAAGCTTTGCGCCCATATCTCGCACCAGTTTACCTGTTGCCTCGACGGTTCCGCCCGTCGCGACCAAGTCGTCCAGAATCAACACGGTATCTTTAGAGCTGATAGCATCGGCATGGATCTCGATAGAGTCGGTGCCATATTCGAGCTCGTAGCTCTCGCTCACCGTCTTGCGCGGTAGTTTGCCCGGTTTACGTGCGGGAACAAAGCCGGCGCCTAGGGCGACGGCCACGGGCACACCGACCATAAAGCCACGGGCCTCGGGTCCTACGACCTTGGTAATGCCCATGTCGGCAAAATGCTCGGCCAGGGCATCCACCATGGCCTTCAGGGCCTCGGGATTTCCAAAGAGCGGCGTGATGTCCTTAAAGACGACTCCGGGCTCGGGATAGTCGGGGATATCGACGATATGAGATTCGAAGTCGTACATGGGTGACCTTTCATGGATTGCCGTGTGGACGGCGGTTATTTGCCCGTGTTAGTAGACGAGCTATGCGAGGGGACGACGACCTTGGACGGCTGCACGAGCGACTCGTCGTGCGCGGCAACCGCGGGGACGCTTGCCGCATCGCTTTTAGCCTTGGTGGATTCGGAACGCGTGATCTCCTCATCGAGAGCATCGATGTCAGCGTCCTCGACAACGGCGTTGAGCGACTCAAAGACACGGTTCTTAAGGAGCGCGGTGTGCACACCCTCGGTGAGGTCGTGCAGCTTCTTAAAAGCGCGCTCGAGCTTGGCGTCGCGCTCGTCATCGGAAGTATCCATGCCGAGCATGCTCACGAGAACCTGCTCAAACATCGAAGACTCGCGGTTTGCCGACGATACGTACTGACGCAGGTTACGCGGCTCAATGTGGAAGCGCGACAGCTCCGAGCAGTAACGGATAATCGGGAAATCTCGGCCATCGACGAGCTCTCGCTTCTGCGGGCTCTTGATGATGCGAATAAGATCGTTCTCGGCAAGGGAGCGGATAAACGAAATCTCAACACCGAGCATGTCGGGGATCGTCTCGATGGGATGCAGCTTTTGCTTGGTCTCTTTGGGTTCCGTCTTAAGCGGAACATCGGACAGAAGACCCACCTCGTAAGCCAAAGTGGACAGGTCCGTTGCGTTTTCCAAGCGCTGCTTAATGACGTTGAGCGGCATGTAGCGGGTCTTTTGCAGGTGCAGGATGACCTCGAGACGGTCAACGTCTTCCTTGGAGTACTGGCGATACCCCTTAGGCGTACGATGAGGGGTGATGAGCCCCTCATCTTCTAGAAATCTAATTTTTGAGTTCGATAGATCGGGGTATGCGCCTCGAAGAAGGTTGACGACTTGGCCGATACTCAGATAGTTGCGTTCGGCCATTACCTACTCACCGGTTTCGATGCGCTCCGGCGTGCTCTCGTGGTAGATGAGCGTGAACGTACCGATTTGAACGGAAGAGCCGTCGTGCAGCGGAGCACCGTTGACGATGGCGCCGTCGACCCAGGTTCCGTTGAGCGAGCCCAGATCCTCAATACGGGCGCCCAGGCCCTCACGAATAATGCGTGCGTGGCTGCGCGAGACCGTCATGTCGTTGAGGAAGATGCCGTTCGCGGGGTCGCGGCCGATGGTGGTCACGTCGTCCTCGAGCTCAAAGGCAGCTCCGGTCTGCGGACCCTTGACGATGGACAGAACCGGAGCGGTGGTGTGCACGTTGGCCATAAGGTCGGGAACAGTGACATCGCTCGAGGGAACGCGGAAAACGCAGGTAGCGTCCGCAGTCTTATCGTTCTGAGGCATATTGTTAACCTTGTTGTCCATGACAACCCCTATCTAACGCGGCGACGCCGCAAAGAATGAACCGTACGTAATCATACCCCAATGAATCAGTCTTCGATTTCGGGGTTGAGAAAGTCGGTGTCCTCGTCCTCGGGATGCGCGATGGCCTGTTTAATGGCCACCCCTCCCTTAATGGAATAGATGACAGCGGTGAGCATGGAGAAGATGACGCCGCCGTACACAAAGAAGATGCCGAGGGGCACCGAGCTGCCATTGAGACCCGGGAATGCCGTGAACGTGGCGGGCAGCAGATGCCAGCCGTCTATGATGGGGAACCCAAGCAGCATGAGTGAGAAGCCGGTCATGAGCAGCGCCGTGGCAATCTTGCCGGGAAAGACGACATCGATGGGACGACGGTGATAATGGCGCACGATGAGCGATCCGATCCCTAAGTAAACATCGCGACCGATGATGAGTATGCAGACCCAGATGGGCAACTCGCCGCGTACCACCAGGCCCAGCACGCCGGTAAACAGCAGCGCACGGTCGCAGATGGGATCCATAACCTTGCCGAGCCACGAGACGGTTTTGGTCATGCGGGCAATCTGGCCGTCCATCCAGTCGGTGGAGGCCGCGATAGCGTAGATGACAATGGCAACGACACGGTTGTTGTCCGTCACAAACAGGTACAGGAAGACGAGCGTGAGGATCAGGCGCGTAAAGGTGATGAAATTGGAGATCGTAAAGATCTTATTCGACGGGTAATCGGAGGTGCCGATAAGCTCCTTTTTGATCTTCTTTTTGATGCCCACAGGACTCCCCCGCTGGTAAACGACAAAACTTTCGATACTATACCCGTTCTAGCGATGTCTATCCAGCGTAAGCATAGAGAGTCCAGACATGTGGAGGACGCTGTCGCAACGTGAATGTACCGTATTTGTGTACGTCAGCCTCCAAACATTTCATAAATTGTCGTTTTTGGAGGGTGACGTACAAGTTTTTGTTGAGCGAAAGTATCGATCAAGAAAGCCGTTGATTCTTTGTTGCTTACTTTGTTGATTCTTAACAAAAAAGGTCAGGCACTAGGTGCCTGACCTGCAAACTTCTGGTCGGGACGACTGGATTCGAACCAGCGACCCCTTGACCCCCAGTCAAGTGCGCTACCAAGCTGCGCCACGTCCCGAAGCTTTTGTTTGTTGCTCTGCTCTCGCTCGCAACAGGGAGTATATTAACCCGAAACTTTGGCCTTGCGCAAGAACTTTTTTAATTATTTTTGAGCAAGTCCAAAATTGTATCTGCGAGCTGGGGTTTTGTTAGCACGGGAAGTTCCTGCGTACCCGCTGTGCTCACAATCCAGGCCTTGTTGGTGTCGGTTCCAAAGCCAGAATCGGCGCGCGAGACATCGTTGGCGATGATCGCATCGCAGCCCTTGCGGGCCAATTTACGCTCAGCGTACTCTACGACGTTATCGGTCTCAGCTGCAAATCCGATCACACGGCGCTCGCCCTTCTGGCGTGAGAGCTCAGCCAAAATATCAACGGTCTCGACCAGTTCGATGCGATCCAAGCGTTCGTTGGCCTTTTTGAGCTTGTGGTCCGCAGGGGATACGGGGGTGTAGTCGGCGACAGCCGCCGCACAAATGGCCGCATCGGCCGTCTGAAAGGCGTTTAACGCCGCCTGCAGCATCTCTGCGGCGGTCTGCACGCGCACGCACTCTACGCCGCGGGGAACATCGAGAGATGTCGGCCCCAGCACGAGCGTGACCGCAGCGCCGCGACGAGCAGCCTCCCCCGCCAGGGCGATGCCCATCTTGCCCGACGACCGGTTGCCAATAAAGCGCACCGGATCGATTGGCTCGTGCGTAGGGCCGGCAGTGATGACGATGCGCTTGCCCGCCAGGTCTTGCGGCACGGGACTGAGCACCTCGCAGATGGCTTCGACGATGTCCTCGGGCTCGCTCATGCGTCCCGTGTCAACGTCGCCGCAGGCAAGGTAGCCTCTGCCGGGTCCCACCACATGGACGCCGCGGTCGCGCAACGTGGCCATGTTGGCCTGCGTCGCCGGTGCCTTCCACATGCCGTTGTTCATAGCGGGTGCAATCACGATGGGTCGCGGCGTGGCAAGCAGCGTGGTGGAGATGAGGTCATCGGCGATGCCGTTGGCCATCTTGGCGATGATATTGGCCGTCGCGGGCGCCACGACAACCAGGTCGGGCTCCTGCGCGAGCGAAATGTGGTGGATGGGGTCGGAGGGATCGTCGAACAGACCTACGGCGACGGGCTCGTTGGTGAGCGCGCGGAAGGTGAGCGGGCCCACAAACTCGGTGGCATGCTCGCTCATAACGACCTTGACGCGCGCGCCGCGCTTTTGCAGCAGGCGCACGATATTGCACGACTTATAGGCGGCGATCCCACCGGTAATACCCAGCAGGATCGTTTTTCCCTCAAGTTGCATTGAATTATTGGGCGCCGCCATCGTTTAGGCTTCCTTGCTCGGGAGCACCAGCAGGCGGTGGCAATACGGGCAGTGCGCGATCTCGCTACCGTCGTGGTTGAGGTCGCTCATGGACGATGCCTGCAGCGCGGTGTGGCAGATGGTGGGAATGTTGCCCTGGATGGTCTCGACGGCCAGGCCACGGAACTGCTTAAGCAGGCGCTCGTAATCGGTGAGCACGTCAGTCGGCAGCGTGGCGGCAAGGGCGGTGCGCTCCTTGGTGGCGGCGTCAATCTGGGCCTGCAGGTCGGCGGCCTTGGCGCGGGCGGCCTTGGTATCGGCCTTCACGCCCTCCTCGAATTTGGCGATGATGGCCTGCGCGCGAGCCTCGCGGTCGAGCGCCTCCTTATGGGCGATGACGACGTCCTTGCGGGTGTGCTCGATCTTGTCCAGGCGCTTGGCCAGGGTGGCGAGCTCGTTCTCCAGGTCCTGAACCTCGCGGTAGTCAGAACCATCGACGTGGCGCTTCTTGGCGGCCTCGATGGCATTGTTGGTCTGGATCTCGGTGGTGTTGAGGTCGTCGAGCTCAATGTCCAGGTCCTTGCGCTGGGCGTAGAGCTTGGTCATCTCGGACTTGAGTTTCACATAGGTCTTGCGCTTGGAAGCGAGCTCCTTAAGCTCCGGCATATTGGCAAGTTCGCTCTTGTTGCGGGCGAGCTCCAAATCGATCTGTTGCAGCTTGAGTAGCGTAGCGCCGGCGCTCATAAGTTCTCTCCTTTTGTCACAGTCCACCATTGGCAAGGGTTCAGTATTTTAATCGTATGACGGGGGTCGACCCCGGCGTCAACTGCAGAGTTCATCAATATATCAACGAACGGCTCTTCGGAGCGGTCGTGGCCGAGCAGAATCACGCCCAGCCCACGCAAGGCAAGGTCCTGTGCCACGTGGTAGCCCGCTTCGCCCGTCACGACAACGTCGGCTCCCGCAGCGATGGCGAGCTCACCAAAGTCGCCCAAGGAGCCGCCCAAAATGGCGATGGTGCGGCACGGGTGATCGGCCTCGCCCCACACGCGCGGATCGCTGCTAAACACCGCTGCGGCACGGTTGGCGAGATCGCGCAGATTGCAGGCGTCGTGGAGGGTCGCGAGTGCGCCCAGACCGGTGAGCTCAGGCTCGTCCACATGCTCCAGCGAACTCATGGGCTCAGCGCCCAGCAATTCACTCAGGCGAGTACGCGCTTCGTGCGAGCGGTCCAGGTTGGTGTGAAGCGAGATAATGCTCACGCCGCAACGAGCTGCCTCGTACAGCGCAGCGCTGCACTGGGGACGCGCGGAATCCGCCGGACAAAACGCCTCGGGCGCCTTGATATAGATGGGATGATGCGTCAGCAGCACGTTGGCGCCGGCCTCGAGAGCGCGGTGCACGTTGGCTACGGTCGCGTCGAGTGCGCAGGCTACACCGGTGATCTCAGCATTGGGATCACCCACAGATAGCCCTACATGATCCCAGCCCTCGGCGTCCGCCTTGGGATAACGCGCCAGCAGCGCACGTTCAAGCTCGGAGACGATCATGCGGCGCCTACGATCGAGAGCAGCGTCTGGGCAAAGTCGTCCAGATCGCTCGGATTCACGCGGTCATCAAACGAGATGCGCAGCGACCCCAATGCCTGCTCGCGACCAATGCCCATGGCGCTGAGCACGTGACTCGGGTCCATGCTGCCGCTCGAGCAAGCCGATCCAGCCGAAACCTCAAAACCGGCAGCATCGAGCTTGATGATGAGCTCTTCGGAGTCCATGCCGTCGACGTAGATTGAAACCATACCCGGCAGACGGTCTGCCTGCGCGTAGTCGCCCATCGTAGCGTGAATGCGCGGATGGGCTGTAAGCGTGGCGTAGAGCTTATCGGACAGGGCCTGCAGTGTAGCGCGTTCCCGGCCCACATTCGGCAGCAACACGGAAGCGGCAGCGGCAAAGGCGAGCTGCGTGCGCAGGTCCTGTGTACCGGCGCGACGGCCGGCTTCCTGTCCACCGCCAAAGATGCGCGGACGCAGCGGCGTGCGGTTCTTAAGGTAGAGCGCGCCGGATGCCACGGGGCCACCGATCTTGTGCGCGGCAACGGTCATGGCATCGACACCCAGTTCGGTGACATCGAGCGGAATGTGCAAATAGCCCTGGATGGCATCGGTGTGAAACAAGGCGCCGGCAGCATGTGCGGCGGCGGCCAGCTCGCGGATGGGCTGTACCACGCCGGTTTCGTTGTTGGCGACCATAATGCTCACGAGCGCCACGTCGTCGCCGAGCAGCTCCGTGAGCGTGGCAGGCTCAATGTAGCCCGCACGGCAGGGTTGCACCAGGTCGACGGTAAAGCCGGCGGCGCGCAGCAGCGGTAGGTTGTCCAGAATTGAATCGTGCTCGATGGCCGAAACGATTACACGATCGCGCTTGCGATCGCGCTGACGGGCGCCCTCGGCAAGACCGAGCAGCGCCAGCTGGTTGGCCTCGGTGCCGCCGTTGGTAAGGATGATCTCTGACGGGCGAACGCGCGCGCCAAAGCTACGGGCGATCTCGCGACGCGCCACCTCCAGGCGTGCGGCGGCCTTGCGGCCAAGCGAGTGCAGCGAGTTGGGGTTGACGCCGGCAAGCTCGCTGTCGTCGTACTCGCGCTGCGCAAGGAGTGCCTCGGCGCGCATGGGCGTCGAGGCGGCATAGTCAAGATTCACGGGTATGCGGTTTTGACCTGCGGTCATAAGGGTTTATGCCTCCTGTGCGGCCTCGTTGCCCAGCTTCTGCAACAGCGCAACCTCGGCAGCGGGATCTTCGGACTTAAATACGGCGGAGCCGGCCACGAGCACGTTAGCGCCAGCCTTGACGACCTCGGCGATGTTCTTGGAAGAGATACCGCCATCGACCTCGATCAGAGGCGACACGCCGTGGCGCTCGCGCATGGCCGTAAGCTCGTGCAGTTTGGCGATGGTGCCGGGGATAAAGCTCTGGCCGCCAAAGCCGGGGTTCACGCTCATGAGCAGCACCATGTCGACAACGTCGATGATGCTCTCGAGCACGCAGACGGGCGTGGCGGGGTTGAGCACCACGCCGGCCTTGACGCCGCGCTGCTGCAGATGCGTTAGCGTGCGGTGCAGGTGCGTGGAAGCCTCATAGTGAACGGTGATCATGTCGGCACCGGCGTCGGCGTACCAATCGACCGTCTCGTCGGGGTTCGACACCATCAGGTGCGCGTCGACCGGTACGTTTGTGGAGCGCTTGACGGCCTTAAGGATGTCAACGCCAAAGGTCAGGTTGCCGGTAAAGTGACCGTCCATGACGTCGAAGTGCACGTAGTCGGCACCGGCGATTTTGTCGAGCTCGCCCTTGAGGTTGGCCATATCGGCCGAAAGGATGGACGGAGCGATTTTGATGGAACCCATGGTAGTAGCCTTTCTGCGCTAGTCGGCGAGTCCGTAGAACTCTTGAGAAGGGACACGGTCGGTAAGAATCTCGAGCGCCCTATCCAAAGTAACACCGTTGTAGAGCGTTTGCTCCACGGCAAAGGTGAGCGGAATGTCTACGCCCAGTGAACGGGCGAGCTCGCTGACGCTGCGGGCCGCGACGGCACCCTCGACAACCATATGCGTGCGTGCCTGGTACTCGTCGAGCGACACGCCATGAGCGAACTCGTAGCCAAAGGTGCGGTTGCGCGAATGCTCCGAGGTGCAGGTGGCGATGAGGTCGCCCATGCCGGCAAGCCCCATGCAGGTCATGGCCTGGCCGCCGCGGGCGTGCACCAGGCGGCTGATCTCGGCAAGGCCGCGCGTCATGATGAGGGCGAGCGTGTTGTCGCCCGCGCCCGAGCCAGCGGAAATGCCGCACACGATGGCGATAACGTTTTTCATGGCGCCACATACCTCGACGCCGGTCATATCCTGCGACAGGTAGATGCGGAAGGCCGTGGACAGCAGCAGCTCCTTAAAGGTCTCCCCTACCTGCGGATCCTCGCTGGCGATGACGGCGGCAGAGAGCCCGCCACAGCAAATCTCCTCGGCATGGTTGGGGCCCGAGAGCGCCGCCACGCGCGACTCGTTGCCGATCTCGCTGGCGATGACCTCGCTCATGAGCAGGCCGGACTCAGGCTCGATGCCCTTGGTGAGGCACAGAACCGGCGTCTCGTCCGCGATGAATGGCGCCGCCTGGTGGCAGACGTCGCGCAGGTGCGTCGAAGGCACGGCAAAGATAATGGCGTCGGCGCCGTCGAGCGCCTGCGCCAGGTCCGTCGTGGCGACGACGTTGCCGGGAAGCACATAGTCCACCAGATAGCGGGGATTACGGTGCTCGCCGTTAATGCCGGCGGCCGTCTGCTCACTATGGGCCCACATGGTCACGCGCTCGGCTCGCGCGGCGGCAAGGCCGGCGACGGCGGTTCCCCAGGAGCCGGAGCCAATCAGCGCAACATTCATGACTCTCTCCTACTTATCGTCGGGCTCGGTGACGCGCTTGGTAAACGAGAGCTTGGACTCCTTACCGGTCATGAGCTTTTTGATGTTCGCGCGATGGGCCCACACTACGGTGATGCCGATCATCGCCATGCAAAACTTGAGGCCCAGGCTGCTGTACGGAAAGACCGCGCAGGCAGCGATGGGAAGACCGATGGCGGCCGCAAGCGAGCCCACCGACACGTACTTGGTGATGGCGACGGCCACGATAAACATGCCCAACAGCGACAGGCCAATGGGCCAGTACCAGGCAAGAATCACGCCCAGGCCCACGGCGATACCCTTACCGCCGTGGAAGTTGAGGTACGGCGAGAAGATGTGTCCCCACACAGCAGCCAGGCAAATGACGCCGAGCATCCAGTCGCCGGCGGCACCGGGAGCCATGATGCTCACAGGGAAGCCATAGCCCACGCTCGCGATGAGCGGACGCGCGATAAGGACGCAGATGGCGCCCTTAAGGCAGTCGAACAGCAGCGTGAGCGCGGCCACCTTGGGGCCGGCTACGCGCAGGGCGTTGGTGGTGCCGATGTTGCCGGAGCCCGCCTTGCGAATGTCGGTGTGGTTGAACACGCGGCCCAGGATCAGGCCAAACGGAATCGCCCCGATAAAGAACGAGACCACGGCGCAGATGGCGGTCAGCAGGATCGGATTAAGCATCCTTTTGCTCCTTCTTCCTAAAGAAGAGTCGAATGGGCGTACCGGCGAAGTCGAAGGTCGAGCGCATGCGGTTCTCCACGTAGCGCTGGTAGGTGTCGTTGACCAGGTCACTGTGGTTGACGAAGAACGTGAACGTCGGCGGGTTGACGCCCGTCTGGGTCACGTAGTGCATGCGCAGGCGGCGCTTGCCGTCCACCACGGTGTGGCCGAACTCACGCAGGTCGGTGAGGAACGTGTTGAGGCGCGAGGTGCTGATCTTTTGCGAGCGCGTCTTCTCGGCGGCGTCGACCATGCCCCAGATCTTCTCGACGCTGCGGCCGGTCAGGGCCGAGATGCGCAGGTACTGGGCCCAAGGAGCCATAACGCCCAGACGGCGGTCGATGGTCTCCATGCAGGCCTCGCGCTTGCGATCGTCGTCGAGCAGGTCCCACTTGTTGAGCAGCACCACGATGGCGCAGCCGCGCTCGATGGCGAGGCCCATGACCTTCTGGTCTTGCTCGGTAACACCCACGGAGGCATCGACGACGAGCAGCGCCACGTCGGCGCGGTCGATGGCGCGCAGGCCACGGACCATGGAGTAGTACTCGATGTTCTCGTATACGGTACTCTTCTTGCGAATGCCCGCGGTGTCGACCATGCGGTAGTGCTTGCCGTTGCGCTCCACGACGGTATCGATGGCGTCGCGCGTGGTGCCGGCGATGTTGGACACGATGGAGCGGTCGGCACCCAGGATGCGGTTGAACAGCGAGGACTTACCGGCGTTGGGGCGGCCGATGATGGCGACGTTCAGCGCGTCGGGGAACTCATCGGCGACCTCGTCCTCTTCCTCCGGAAGCAGGGCAACGATATCGTCGAGCAGGTCGCCCGTGCCATGGCCATGCAGAGCCGACAGCGGCGTGGGCTCACCGATGCCGAGCGAATAGAACTCCCAGATGCTGTCGTTCTCGCGATCGGGGTTGTCGAGCTTGTTCACCAGCAGAAAGACCGGCTTGTCGCAGCGCTTGAGCATACGGGCGACCGACTCATCCTCCTCGGTGACGCCGGTACGTCCGTCGACCACAAACAGGATGACGGCGGCTTCCTCAGCGGCGGCGAGGGCCTGGTCGCGGATGGACGTGGCAAACACGTCATCGCTCTTGAGCGGTTCGATGCCGCCCGTGTCGACGATGGTGAACTCACGGCCATTCCAGTCGGCCGTGTGATACGAGCGGTCGCGCGTAACGCCGCGGGACTCGTGGACGATGGCGTCCGAGGTCTGGGCCAGGCGGTTAACGAGCGTGGACTTGCCCACGTTGGGGCGTCCGACGACGGCGACGATAGGTTTCATCTGCACTCCTTTAATGGGTAGGGTCAGCGGAATTAGTAGAGTCGGCAGGCATAATGCCAAGGATGTGCTCCAGGGTATCGAGCAGCTCATGCGGCATGGTCGACACCACATGAACCTCGGCGCCGCGACTGGTAAGGCTTGCGAGTAAATCGTCACGATGATACTCGTCAAGCGTCATGCCGTCAGCGTTGAAGATGAGCTTAGGCACAAAGAGCATAACCCCCGACAGGTCCTGCGGCAGCTGCTCAAGGATATCGCTCGCGACGATGAGACCGGTCACGTCCACGTTGCCGCCAAAGTAGCGGTTCTTGATGGCCGTGACAGTGCCGGCAAGGCCGAGCGGCGATTCCACAAAACGCGCGACCGTATCGCGCGCGCTGGCGCCGGAGAGGCACAGCAGGCGCTGGTCGCGGGCGTTCATAGCCTTGCGAATGCGGGCAAGGCGCTCGGCGTCGGCGGCAAGCACGTCGTCGGTCTCGTCCAGATACGAGCGGATCATGCCGATGCCGTCGTAGTACTGCGGGTAGCCGTCGTAAAAATCGGCCTCGGGCGGCTCGATGCCGGCGTCCAGATAGAACTCGTCGCTCATCTGGAACGTATGGCGGCCAAAGCGTTCGTATGCGCGGTCCTGGAAGGGCCGGATCATGGCGATAGTCTCGCGCGCCAGCTCGGGCTTGTCACTGTATGACCAGCTAAAGCGGTTCTGGTGCTTGGTAAAACCGAGCGGCACAATGCCCAGGCTGGTAATCTGCTCGTGCTCCTCGCAAAAGCGCAGGGTCTTTTCCAGCTCCTCGCCGTCGTTCATGCCGGGGCACAAAACGATCTGCGCGTGAATCTCGATGCCGGCGGCCATGATGGCCTCGAGCACATCCATGCCGCGCTGGGCGTTGCGGCCCATCATGCGGCGGCGAACGTCGGGGCTCACGGCGTGGACCGACACGTTCATGGGACTCATGTTGCGGTCGATGACGTTTTGCACGTCCTCGTCGGAGAGGTTCGTGAGCGTGACAAAGTTGCCCTGCAAAAAGCTCAGGCGGTAGTCGTCATCGCGGATGTAGAGCGTGGAGCGACCGCCCTTGGGCAGCATGGTCATAAAGCAGAACACGCAGGCATTTACGCAGGTACGCATGCCATCGAAGATGGGGCCATCGAACTCTAAGCCCCAGTCCTCGCCGGGAAAGCGATCGAGCTCAACGGGGGTGACGGTGCCGTCGCGCGGGTCGAAAACCTCCAACTCGACGGTATCGTCGTCGGCCTCCCAGAGCCACACGATCATATCGGTCAGCTGCTCGCCGTTGACCGTGAGCACGCGCATGCCCGGTTCGATACCCACATCCCATGCGGGCGATTCGGGGCGCACGTTTTTAACGAGCGCGCCCTCACCCGGCTCGGGGTCGCGGCTGCGCCCGTAATCGGCCACCTCGGCGGCGTATGCGGGTACGGTCTGGTCCATGATTAGCGGCAAAGCTCCTTGATGCGCTCGACGGCGCGCTCGATGTGTTCTTGCGGAGTGGAGGCTCCGGCGGTGATGCCGATGTGGTGAGCGTCGGTAAACCACGCGGCCTGAAGCTCGGAAGCTTCCTCGATGTGATGTGTGCGCTCGCAGACGTCGGCGCAAATCTGCGCCAAGCGGCGGGTGTTACCCGAGTTCTTTCCGCCCACGACGACCATGCAGTCGCAGCGGTTGGCAAGTGCGGCTGCTGCCTGCTGGCGCTCACTCGTGGCGGCGCAGATGGTGTTGATCACGCGCAGTTCCTGCACGCGCGGCGTGATGGCAGCCACGACCTCGGCCAGGTTCTGCGCGGTCTGGGTGGTCTGCACGACGAGTCCAACCTTGCCCTTGAGCGGCAGCGCGTCCGCATCGGCGGCACAACTCACGACCTGCGCGTCATCGCCGGCATGGCCCAAAATGCCCTCAACCTCGGGATGGCCCGGCTCACCTACGACGAGCACGCGATAGCCTTCGCGTACCAAGCGCTCGGCGGCCACGTGTACCTTCTTGACATAGGGGCAGGTGGCATCGACCACGTCGAGGCCGCGCTCGCGAGCGGCCTCGATCACCTGCGGCACCACGCCGTGCGCGCGGATGATCACGGTGCCCGATGCGGCATCGTCCAGGGTCTCGGCCAGACCGACGCCCGCCTCGGCAAGCTCGCGCACCACGATGGGGTTATGAATGAGCGGGCCCAGGGTGTGGACCTGAGTGCTCTCCCCCGCCTGCGGGGCGGCCGCCAATGCCATATCGAGTGCACGCTGCACGCCGTAGCAGGTGCCGGCGTGGGCAGCGATTTCGATGGTGGGGATAGCCTCCTCAGCGGCGGTCGCGGCGGTATTCAAGACGTTCTCACCCATGGCTAGAACCTGCCCGGGTGCTCGGCGCACAGGTCGTCGCGCATGGCGTAGACACGGCTCATAGCCTCGGACTCAAACCATGCCAGGCGTTCCTTGCGCTTGAGCTCGGCCGGTGCATCGGATAGCGAGATGGCCTTGCCGGCGCGGATCCAGCACTTTTTGGGGCGCATGAGCTTTTTGCCCGCAGGCGTGATATCGGACCAGCCGCAGATGGCGAGCGGGTTGACGGGCGCCTTGCCCATCTGGGCGATAAGCGCAAAACCGCCGTGGACCTCGGGCTTGATCTCGCGCGAGCGGATGCGCGTGCCCTCGGGGAAGATCAAGACGTCCTCGCCGCGCTGCAGCGCATGCTGGGCGGCACGCAGACACTTCATGTCGGCCGTGCCGCGCTCGACGGGAATACCGCCCACGCGGCTAAAGGCCCAGCGCACGATCTTGCTCTTGGCGAACTCAGATTTAAAGATAGGGCGCACACGGCGGCCGCCGAAGAACAACGCCGTCTCAACGGCCAGCAACTCGGCCATTGAGGTGTGGTTGCAGATGACCACGCTGCCGCGGCCTTCCTGGCGCTCAAACAGCAGGTCGGCGTCCTCGACCTTCCAGCGCCACATGAGCTTGGAGAAGACCCACAGGATGCCCATGACCACGGCGACGGTGCCGCGAATGAGTGCCGGGAACTCGGCGTAGGGGGCGTTGTAGTAATCCTCGGGCGTCTGCTTAAACAGGCGCATGGGCTACCTCCTTTGGTTGATGAGGTCCTCGATGATCGAGACGACCTCGTCGATGGTGTGGGCGGTGGAGTCAACGTGCACGGCGTCCTCGGCGGGAACGAGCGGCGCGACCTCGCGGCTGCTGTCGAGCTTATCGCGCTGCTTGAGGGCGTCGAGGGTCTCATCGACCTCGGCCTCGAGCTGCTCTTCGGTGAGCGGCTGGGCGTCGTTTTGGTGGCGCTGCAGCACGCGGCGACGGGCGCGCTCGCGCGGGTCGGCGGTCAGAAAGACCTTGACCTGCGCGTTGGGGAACACGACGGTGCCGATGTCGCGACCCTCGGCGACAATGTCGCGGTCCTCGGCGGCGCGGCGCTGGTGGATGAGCATGGCGGCGCGCACGCCCGGGTAGGCCGAGACCTTGGACACGTTGGCGTCGACCTGCGGAGTGCGGATGGCAGCCGAGGCATCCTGGCCGTCGATGGTCAGGTGCGTGTCCTCGCCGGTGCCGTTGGTAAAGCGAATCTCGATCTGCTCGGCGAGGGCGTCGATGGCCGCCTCGTCGTCCAGGTCGATGCCGCGGTCGAGTGCGGCGAAGGTGACGGCGCGATACATGGCGCCCGTGTCGAGCTTGTTAAAGCCCAGCTGGCGGGCAATCTCCTTGGCGATGGTGGACTTGCCGGAACCGGCGGGGCCGTCGATGGCGACGATCATGCAATGCTTCCTTTCGGTGGTTGATGTGCTGGTATGGGACGCGGACGTTGGGGCTTGGCGGACTGGCTAGCCCGTGTAACGCTCGCGGTAGGTGTTGCGCTTGGGCGCGGAACCGTGGCTGCCGTGGTGACGCGTGCGACTCGCGTTGTTGGTCGCCGGCGCGGCGCCGCGTTTGGAGCTGGCCTGCTTGGGCGGGATGCCGCCGGCCTTGAGAATCTGCACCTCGCGGTCGGTGAGCTCGCGCCACGAGCCCTTGGCCACGTCCTTGAGCTCCAGGCCGGCAAAGTTGCAGCGGTGCAGGCGGATCACCGGGTGGTGGATCTTGCTCAACATGCGCTTGACCTGGTTCTTTCGACCCTCGCGGATGATGACCTCAACGGCGGTGGTGCCGGGCTTTACGCCTTGTGGAGCCACAGCCTCTGCCTCGCGCGCGTTGATGACGCGGCAGATTGCCGGCTGGCACAGGCCGTCGTCGAGTTCGATGCCACGACGCAGCGGCTCAAGATCGCGGTCGGTCAGCTGCCCGTCCACCAGCGCCTGGTAGGTCTTGTATACGTGCTTGCTGGGGTGCAGCAGGTCCTGCGACAGGTCGCCGTCGGTGGTAAAGAGCAAAAGGCCCGTGGTGTCGCGGTCTAGGCGGCCCACCGGGAAGAGCCCCGGAAAGCGGTCGCGCGGGACCAGATCGGCCACGCAAGGGCGCTCCTGCGGATCGCTCATGGTGGTGAGGTAGCCTGTCGGCTTGTAGAGCATCAGGTACACGGCACCCTGGTTGAGCTTGACGGGCATGCCATCGACTTCGATGTGATCGCGGTCGACGTCGACCTTGGTCCCCAGCTCGGTTGCGACCTGGCCGTTGACGGTCACGCGTCCAGCAGTCATCAGATCCTCCGAGCCGCGGCGGCTCGCCACGCCCGCGCGCGCCAAAAAGCGCTGCAGGCGCATGGTGTGCGGGTAGACGGGCTGGGTGTCGGTCGCAGGCACGCCCGTGGCGCCGGCGGTGCGCGTCTCCCCTGCTTCGTTAGTCCTCGTCATGCAAATCCTCCGAGGTCTCGTCGACGACCAGGGTCTCCAAGTCCTCGACTGCCTCAACATCTTCAACATCGGTATCGAGCAATTCGCGCTCTTCGTCCAGGTCCTCGGCCTGCTCCTCGAGCGTGGACTGAATGCTGCGGCCGCTCAGACGCTCGCGGATAAACTGGCGCGACTGCTCGTCGGGGGCAAACTGCTCCAGATCGGGCAGGTCGCGAGTGGAGCGCAGGCCGAACTTTTCCAAGAAAGCGTTGGTCGTGCCGTAGATGATGGCCTGACCGCGCTCGGGGTCGCGGCCGAGCTCGCGCACCAGGCCCTTGTCCACGAGCGACGCGATGACGCCGTCGGAGTTGACGCCGCGGATGCCCTTGACCACCTCGCGCGTGACGGGCTGGTGGTAGGCGATGACAGCAAGGGTCTCGAGCGCCGCCTGCGACAGTTTTTGCGTGTCCCAGCTCAGCACGTAGGCCTCGACCACGTCGTGGTAGGCGGGGTGTGTAAACAGGCGCCAGCCACCGGCGACCTCGCGAAGCTGAAAGCCGCGATTGGCCTCCTCATACTCAACCTTGAGCTCGGCCAAAAGCGACGCGCACTCGCCCGGGGCGATATCCAGCGCACCTGCAAGCGCGGGTGCGCTCACGGGGTCGCTCGACACCAGCAGCAGCGCCTCGAGGGCACCTTTGAGGCTGTTTGCCTCCAGCGTGGAAAGGGTTGACATAGTTGCCGCTCCTATTCGGTGAGCTCGGGGCCCTCGCCGGGCACGTATGCCTCGGCGCCCTCGACGCGGTTGATTTGAATGGTTCCAAAGATCTCGTCCTGGCTCAGCGTGAGCGAGCCGCGTTTGGCGAGCTCGAGCATGGCCAGGAAGGTGACGACGAGCTGCTCGGTGGTGGCGTCGCCGTCCAGCAGCTCGCGGAAGGTGCAGGTTTGGTGCGCCATGGTAAAGCGGTCGACCGAGGCCACCGTCAGGTCGAGCGGCACGCGATGCGGTGCCACGTGCTCGGCCTCCAGCAGGAAGGTCTGGCGCTTGCCGTCCAAGTCGGCGCAGATGACGGCGAGGCCGCGCAGGGTAATGCCGGCCAGGTAGTCGGGCATAAGGCCCAGAAACTCGGGGTCGGGGCCGGCCACGCGCGGATGCATGCGGCTCTCGGCCTGCATGCGCGCGCCAAGGGCCGCCGCCGCGCCTTTAAACTGCTTGTAGGCGATCAGGCGCTGAATCAGGACCTCGCGCAGGGCTTCGCCGTCGAGCGCGCTGAGTTCCTCGAGGTCTTCGTCGTCCTCGTCATCGTCGTCTGTCTTGCGCGGGGCCTCCTGGGGCACCAGCGAGGCGGCCTTGATGTCCAAAAGGGTTGCCGCGACCAGCAAAAAGTCGCTCGCCACGTCCAGGTCCAGCGCCTCGATGCGCTCGACCTCGGCAAGGTATTGCTCAGCCACCTCGCTAATGGAGATGGCGCCGATATCAACTTTTTGGCGGGTTACCAGCTGCAGCAGCAGGTCGAACGGTCCGCTGTAGACCTGCGTCGACACGCGATACGACATCTTCGACCTCCTTTGACGGCGCCTTCGCGGCGCGGTTTGGGTGCATGTTGCGACCGTTTTGCACGGTCGACCTGTAAGTTTACCTTAGATGCCGGCGATTGCGAAGTTGAGCAGCCACTCGGCCAGCGGATACACGGTAACGTCGAAATACCGGCCGATCACGTCGATGCCGGTCCACATGGGCAGCAGGTACAGCACCAGGATGAGGATGGGCATGGCGTATTGCTGCAGGCGGTAGTAGTTTGCGAGCGCCTTGCCCTTGAGGAACGGCACGATGATCGATGAGCCGTCAAGCGGCGGGATCGGGATGAGGTTAAAGAACGCGAGCGACAGGTTGACCACGATAAACGTGGCGCCGAAGTTCATGATTTGGGACGCCACGGCAAAGGACATGCTGGCGTAGAGGTTGCCGTATGCCGCATGCATGAGGGCGGCTGCGAGACACGCGAGCGCGATGTTTGATGCGGGGCCGGCCGCGCTCACCAGGACCTCGTCGCGCTTGGGGTGCTTGAAGTTGTTGAGGTACACGGGCACGGGCTTGGCAAAGGCGAACACCGGGCCGCCGGCCGCGAGCATAAGCAGCGGCAGGAGAATGGTGCCGAACGGGTCGATGTGGTTGAGCGGGTTGAGTGAGACGCGGCCGCGCGAACGGGCCGTTTTATCGCCGAACGCCCAGGCCGCGGCGGCGTGCGCGCTCTCGTGGATGACGATGCCCATGATGACGGCAACGGCGCTGGCAAGCAGGTTCATGAGGTAGCTGCTGGACATGGCGCTCCCCTAGCGGACGCGGCGCGAGGCACGCGTGAGCAGGTAGTCAGCCACAAACAGGATGACGGCCACGATGGCGTAATCCAGGCGGAACACGCCGCCAAAGGGCGATGTGATGACGCCGTAGCCGGCGATGGCGCTCGGCAGCGCGCGCGAAAGCTCAACGACAAAGCCCACGATCTGCAGCTTGGCGGTTAGGCCGCTAAAGCACAGCAGCACGGTCATCGCGCTCATAAAGATGCCGAAGATGCGACAAGCGATGGCGATGATGCTCATCGCCACGGCGGTGGCTTTACGAGAGTTCACGCGCGGTCTCCTCTTCGATCTGGGTGGAAAGCTCCAGCCATTCGTCCTCGAGCTTGGGCAGCTCTTGCTTAAGCCCGTTATATTCCCCCAGCGCGGCGTTGAACTTGTCCTGATCGGCATAAAGCTGTTCGCTTGCCATCAATTCCATAAGCTCGTCATAGCGGGCGCGCTTTTTGTCGAGCTCTGCCTCGATCTTCTTAAGCTGGTTGCGCACGCCCTTGAGCTTTTTGTTGAGCGCGGCACGGGCCTGGGCCTCGGCGCGCTTTTGCTCCTTGGTCTTTTTGCCTTCGGCCGGCTTGGGGGCCGCGACGGGGCTGTTGGCCTGAGCGGCGTTGGCGGGCTTGGTGCTCTTGCTCGCCGCCGGCGCGCTCTCTCCTGCCGCCTCGGCGGCGGCGCGGGCTGCAAGGTCCTCGCGCTTGTAGAGGTAGTAGTCGTAGTCGCCGTCGTAGACCGTGACCTTGCCGTCGCGGATGTCGATGATGCGGTTGGCCACGGCACGCACCAGGTGCTCGTCGTGGCTGATCAGCACGATGGTGCCGGGGAAGTTTTGTAGGGCGTTTTCGAGCATGTCCACCGAGTCGATGTCCAAGTGGTTGGTGGGCTCGTCCAGGCACAGGAGCGCCTCGGGAGCCACGAGCATTTTGGCGAGCGCCAGGCGCGCCTTTTCGCCGCCGGAGAGGACGCGGACCTGCTTTTCGATTGCGTCGTTGTCGCTAAACAGGAAGGCACCCAGCAGGCTGCGCTGCTGCGGCACGGTCCACTTGGGCGTGACGGTGTCGATCTCTTGCAGGACGGTGTTGGACTCGGTCATGCCCTCGAGCGCGTGCTGGGCATAGTAGGCCACACCCACGTTGGTGCCCAGGTCGCGGGTGCCGGTGGTGGGCGGCTCCAGGCCGGCGAGGATCTTCATGAGGGTGGACTTGCCGGCGCCGTTGGGGCCGACGAGCGCCACGTGCTCGCCGCGATAGAGCTTGAGGTCGATATCGCTGTAGATGTGCTTGTTGCCGTAGGACTTGGACACGCCCTCCAGGCCCACGACCATGTCGCCCGAGCGTGGCGGGTCGGGGAACTTAAAGTCGATGTGCTTGTGGCCCTCGGGCAGGATGACGAGCTCCTTTTTGATTTGCTCGATCTTGCGGATGCGCTCCTGCGCCTGGGCGGCCTTGGTGGGCTTGTAGCGGAACTTGTCAACGAAGACCTGCATGTGGGCGATGTCGCGCTCCTGCGCGGCGCGCTTGGCGCGCATCTGCTCCAGGTTGTCCTCACGCTGCTTGAGGTAGCTGCTGTAGTTGCCGGTGTAGGTGGTCACGCGGCGGTTTTCGAGCGCGGCGACGTGGTCGACGCAGGCGTCCATGAAGGCGCGGTCGTGGCTGACGATGAGCACGGCGCCGTCGTAGTTGGCGATAAAGCCGCGCAGCCACTGGACGCTTTCGAGGTCCAGGTGGTTGGTGGGCTCGTCAAGTAGCAGTAGGTCGGGGTGGCGCAGGAAGAGCTTGGCCAGCGCGATGCGCATCTGCCAGCCGCCCGAGAACTCGGAGCACGGGCGCTCAAAGTCGGTGACCTTAAATCCGAGGCCGGACAGGATCTTGCGGGCGTTGCTCTCGAGCTCGTAGCCGCCCAGGTGCTCAAAGCGGTCCTGGACCTGGCCGTACTCGTTAAGGAGCGCGTCGACGTCCTTGCCCTGCTCGGAGAGTTCGGTGATCTGGGCTTGCAACTCGTTGGCGCGCTCGCCCATGCGACGGATTTCCTTGGCGGCGGCCATGACCTCGGCAAGGATGGTGGTGTCCTTGTTCTCCAGGTTGGTTTCCTGCTCTAGGTAGCCCACCTGGCAGTCCTTGGCGTACTGGACCTGGCCGGCGTCGGGGCTGTCGATGCCCATGATGATCTTGAGCATGGTGGTTTTGCCGGCGCCGTTGGGTCCCACGAGCGCAAAGCGCTCGCCGGGGTTGATCTGGAAGGACGCGCCGCTAAAGAGGACGCGCGCGCCGAAGCTTTTTTCGATCTTGTCGACCAGGAGGATCATGGTGCCGCCTTTGACCTTGTGTGCCAATATGAAAAAAGGCCCCAACTTGCGTTGGAGCCTCATTCAATGCTCGGGTGGAGACGAGGGG